>JADGHY010000220.1 GCA_019683625.1 Thermoflavifilum sp.
GCTGAACATAGCTCAGGCCACTCTTCCAGCAAACGCGAGAGTGGCTTTTTTCATGGCCGGAAATGTTTTGCGGTAAATGCCCGGGAAACTTTTCGGGAAATAAAAAGCAATGAAAAAGCCTGATATTAGCTGAAGATATCCTTGATGCGCTCGAAGAAGCTTTTTTCCGACCTATCGGGCTGGGGCTGAAAATTAGGCGAATGCTGAAGTTTTTCCAGCATTTCCCTTTCTTCCGGGCTTAGGTGCTGAGGCACCCAAATGTTCACGTGAATCAGCTGGTCGCCACGTTCATAGGAATTCAGAGAAGGAAAGCCCTTTCCTTTCAGGCGGAAGATCTTGCCGCTCTGGGTGCCGGGTGGAATTTTTATTTTGGCTTTGCCATCGATGGTAGGCACTTCCACTGAGGTGCCAAAAACCGCTTCGGGGAAGGAAATATACAGGTCGTATGCCACGTTAAGGCCTTCGCGGTGCAAATATGGGTGGGGTTCTTCTTCCACTACAATCAACAGATCGCCGGCCAGGCCGCCATGCTCGCCGGCATTGCCTTTCCCGCTCATGCTCAGCTGCATACCTTCCTGCACGCCTGCCGGAATATCCACGTAAATGGTTTCTTCACCATAAACGCGACCGGTGCCTTTGCAGTTGCTGCAGCGGGAGGTAATCACCGTGCCTTCTCCGTTGCAGGTGGGGCAGGTCATCACGGTTTGCATCTGGCCCAGGAAGGTTTGCGTGACCCTTCTTACCTGACCCGAACCGCCACAGGTGGAACAGGTTTGAAAAGAGCCCTTATCCTTTGCGCCACTCCCTCCGCATACTTCGCAGGGCACGTATTTTTTGACTTTGATTTTCTTCTGGACGCCATTGGCCATTTCTTCGTAGCTAAGCCGCACCTTGATGCGTAGGTTGGAGCCGCGAGTGCCTTGCTGGCGATGTGTGGACGTACGGGTGCGGGTGCTGCCACCAAAGAAGCTGCTGAAGATATCGTCGCCAAAAATGTCGCCAAATTGGCTGAAGATATCTTCCATGCGCATGCCACCACTGCCGGAAAAACCGCCGCGCATGCCGGCATGCCCAAAACGATCATACTGAGCCCGCTTTTCCGGATCACTCAGCACCTCATAGGCCTCGGCAGCTTCCTTAAATTTTTCTTCTGCCTCTTTATTGCCCGGATTCCGATCAGGATGATATTGCAGCGCTATCTTGCGATAAGCTTTTTTGATTTCATCCTGCGTGGCATTTCTCGAAACCCCTAAAACTTCATAATAGTCTCGCTTCGACATGGAATGCGCAAATTAATAAAACGACTGAAGCGCTGTTTTGTTGCAGCAACCTTATTTGCCCACTACCACCTTGGCATGCCGGATGATTTTGTCGTGCAACAGATACCCTTTCTGCACATTATCCAGCACCTTACCCTTGAGCTGTTCATCGGGTGCGGGCACTTCCGAAATGGCTTCGTGCAGCTCGGGATCAAAATGGGCATGCAGGGTTTCCATTTCCTTCAACCCCTTGGATTGCAGGATGGATTTGAATTTCTGATAGATGAGCAAAATGCCCTCCTTCAGGGCGGCAACATCCTTTGCGGTATCCAGCTGTTGAATGGCCCGGTCAAAATCATCAAGCACATCCAACAACGAAACAATGATTTCTTTACCCGCCGTCTGTATCAGCTCTATCCGCTCCCGGGCCGTTCGTTTTTTGTAATTATCGAATTCGGCCACCAAACGCAAATATTTGTCTTTATACTCGGCAAGCTCATTTTCAAGCTTTTCCACCACAGAGGGCTCTTCTATTTCATCCGACAGATGGGTGGTACCTCCCACATTTTCATCGATGTTCAATGCTGCCTGCTGAGCTTCTTCCGAAGGCAGCGGCGGATTATCGGGCTGGGTTTCCTGTTGTGACATCCCATTGTTTTGAAGTTCTTTCTCATCCATATCTGTCGTGATTTTAAGCCAAAATGCAAAGTTACGTTAGTCAATTATATTGCCAATGCACGTGGTGAGACAAATTGGCACGCCATTCCATCGCCGGCTCTTTTCCTTGGATATCCGAGAAATCCCGGATATTTGAATTTCTTCAAGCAATGGGAATCATGGCAGGCAAGGTGATCTTGAAAAAACAGGCTGAGAAAAGGCTCAGATGGAGTCATCCCTGGATTTTTGCCGGAGAAATTGCCAAAGAGCAGGTACAGGAAGGGCCGGGAGCCATTGTAGATGTGTTGAATTCGGCAGGGAAATTTTGGGGAAGGGGTTACTGGAATCCGCAGTCGCAGATCCGGGTGAGGCTGCTCACGCGAAAAGAAGAGCCTGTAGATGAAGGTTTCTTTTTCCAACGCCTTCGCCAATGCTGGCATTACCGCCAGCAGATTGGTTATACGGAAAACTGCCGGCTGGTATTTGCGGAAGCCGATCAGCTTCCGGGGCTGATTGTCGACAAATTTGGGGATTATCTGGTGTTGCAGACCCTGGCTCTGGGAATGGATCGTTGGAAACCGGCAATTGTGCATGCTCTCGAACAGCTTCTGCAACCGGCAGGCATCTATGAGCGCAACGACGCGCCCGTACGTGAGCTGGAAGGCTTGCCGCTGACCAAAGGATTTCTCTCCAAGCCTTTTCCCACCACTTTTCAGATCCGGGAAAATAACCTGCGGTTTTGGGTGGATGTGGCCAATGGCCAGAAAACAGGATATTTTCTGGATCAACGGCTTAACCGGCTGGCCATTGCCCCTTTTGTAAGGGATGCCGAAATTCTGGAGGCTTTTTGTTATACAGGAAGTTTCACCTGTCATGCTGCAGCCTTTGGCGCCAAGCATATCACTGCGATTGACGCTTCGGCCGATGCTTTGCAGCTGGCCCAGCAGAATGCCGAGCTAAACGGCGTGTCGCCCTCTTGTACCTTTCTGGAGGCCAATGCCTTTGACGTGTTGAAACAATGGGCAGGCGAAAAACGCAGCTTCGATGTGGTGATGCTCGACCCACCAGCCTTTGCTAAAAGCCGGCAGCAGATCCAAAGCGCCATCACCGGCTATAAAGAAATTAACCTGCGAGCCCTGAAGATGATTCGCCCCGGCGGCTTTCTCATCACCTCCTCCTGTACCAACCTGGTACCGGCACCGCTTTTTCTGGAAATCATCCAACAGGCTGCTGCCGATGCCCGGCGGCAGATCAGGCAGGTGCTGTTTCACACCCAGCCGCCCGATCACCCCATTGTATGGACGATAGAAAGCACCGCCTACCTGAAATTCCTTATCGTTCAGGTACAGTGAACCTGGCGAGATTATCCTTTGCTATTTGATGACATTGAATTTGCCCGTCTCCACCACGTTGCCCTGTGCATCGAGCAACTGATAAATGTAAATGCCGCTGTAATACTTGGAAAGGCTCAGCGTCTGGCGGCCATTGAGTTTGAAATCGTCAAACTTTTTCCCCAGAAAATTATAGATGACCACTTCATAGGCCTGATCACCATGTGATTGCAGTTCAAGGTTGATCTGGGTAGAGGCCGGATTGGGATAGAGTTTCAAAATTTTTCCGTCCCCATCTCCGTAAGCCTGGGCAAAGCTGAAGGTGGTTTTACAAAGGATAAGTAAAAAAATCAGTGTAAATTTTTTCATCATAAGTCAAACTTACATTTTTTCCGGGAGAAAATCAAGTTTATCTGCGATAAAATTTGCTTAAAATCATCGTTTTACTGGGTGCATCGGATTCATTAATCAGAGACAGTTTTCCTGCCCAAAAAGTTTAACCCAATCCGTTAAAACCTGGGGCATTTTACCTTATTCAGGGAGCTGTTCTGGCTGGTGAAAAACCCTTTCCACGAAAGGGAGATTTCAAATCCGCCCACGGTATGGCTGGCTGTAGCCAGCTTGGAAACATTGATGTCGTAGCTCAGGCCCAGGTTATATTT
>JADGHY010000221.1 GCA_019683625.1 Thermoflavifilum sp.
GTATGCATGAAGCAGGCGCTGATTAAAAGCAGCGGATTGGCCGATTGCCTGTACAGGAATCACCGTTGCTATCCCTATCGACCAGAGTACATATTTTTTCCACATATACAATAAGTTTTTACCCAAATAGAAAACATGAACAACGACGCTGACAGCTGCCGGTAAATCCTGTGCTCATGGAGATTTCCGTTGTTGTGTGGTATCCCGGCAACAGGCAGGGAGCAACCGATACGAATCCGGATTGGCTTTTACGGTATCAGCATCAAAACCGGCATTAGCAATGGCATATTCAATATATAGCGGATTAGTCCGTTCGGTATAATAGCGTACCGTAACAATCTTGTTATACAAATTCACATTTGCGGAAATAATGCCTGGTTCCCTTTTCAAGTAATTCAGCAACACCTCTTTGCAGGCATCGCATTTCTGGATATTGGTTTGAATACGTATGGTGGCCACTGCACGTTGTGCCCATACAGGTTTTATCATCATCAACAAGCCCAGCCCGGCAAGCCAGCAAAATTTTCTGAATATGTTCATGGAACAGGAATTTGCGTTTAAAAGTAACAAAATTTTCCCGTCACGAAAACCGGAACAGGATAGCTTATCTATCGAGTATTTGCTTTGCAGCAGGTATGATATTGCCAGGTATGAATATGCTGGCCGATTTTAGCAAGAGGTTTTTCTGTATTTTGCAAAGTTATTACAGGAACCATTTCATGTGCTTCAACTCGCATACCTATGTCGTCACTACGTTCACGCCTTCAAGAAGCCGTAGCTGCCATTGAGCAGCAGGTATCCGATCGTGCTCATATAGCCGTGGTGCTGGGAAGCGGATTAGGTAGTTTCACCCATCATCTGCAAATCATGCATCGCATGCCTTATGCTGCCATTCCCCATTTTCCCGTATCAACGGTGGAAGGGCATTCGGGCGAGCTGATTCTGGGAAATATTGCCGGTAAAAAAATCTGGGTGCTCTCGGGGCGTTTTCATTACTATGAAGGATATTCCATGCAGGAAGTCACTTTTCCCATCCGGGTATTGAAATATTTGGGTGTTTCCCATTTGTTGTTATCCAATGCAGCGGGTGGGTTGAATCCGCAATTTAAGGTAGGCGATTTGATGGTGATTACCGATCATATTAACCTGCAGCCTGAACATCCCTTACGTGGGCAAAATGATGATAGCCTTGGGCCGCGTTTTCCGGATATGAGCGAACCATATTGCCAGGAGCTCATTGCCAAGGCATTTCATATTGCGGCCGAAAAAAACATTTTGTTGCGCAAAGGCGTGTATGTGGGTGTGCAGGGGCCCAGCTTTGAAACCCGTGCCGAATACCGGTTTTTGCACAGGATAGGAGGAGATGCGGTGGGGATGAGCACCGTTCCGGAAACAATCGTGGCTGTGCACATGGGCTTGAAAGTGTTTGCCATGAGTGTAATTACCGATATCGGAATACGGGAGGAAAACAACATGATCAGCCACGAAGAAGTATTGGCTGCTGCACGCGCTTCCGAACCTACCATGAGCACCATCTTTATTGAATTAATCAAAAGCATCTGACCTTGCTTGTGCGGTGGCCCAAAGACAACAAGCTGCTGAAGGCATTGGGTATGGTGGCCATGATCCTGTGGGCAGGGCAAGCCCAGGCGCAACTGCCCCGCATTGGCGCCATGGGTAATCTTGGCAGATCTACCAGCGGAAGCTCAGATTCCTTTCACCTGGAACACCGCGTCAACGATACCATACTGATCTCTTATCATTACCTGAATGATGTGGTGCCCCATCACCTGGATTCTTCCATCAACAATTTTTACAAGTATTTTCCGCTTAAAGCATCTGATGTGTATTTGGGTAATATTGGCAACCCTGGCTATAATCTGATTTTTCAGCCTAACCTGAGAGCCGGATGGGATGCAGGTTTTCATGCCCTTGACCTGTACAGATGGCCTATGGATAGTGCCCGTTTTTATCAAACCACAGGCCCTTATACCGAATTACGCTATCTGGTGGGGCCCAAACAAGAACAGGTAATTGATGTGTTTCACACCCAAAACCATAAACGCAACTTCAACATTGCCGGACATTATCGGAAAATTAACTCACCCGGTTATTTTCGCAACCAGAATACGAATGATGATAATTACGCCCTCACAGCCCGGCTGGATAGCCGAAGACAACGCTATCATGCTTACGCTGCCCTGATCGGCAACAACGAACAAACCGGCGAAAACGGAGGCATCGTGAATGTTGCCGACCTGCACGACCCAATCCACAGTGACCGGCAAACGATTGCTACTTTCCTGGGCGGCAACAACGCATCGAGTGGATTCTCATTTTTCACCACTTCTATTCCTGTAAAAAATACGCTGAAAGAAAAACAGTTTTTATTCTCTCATGAATACGACTGGGGGAAAGGTGATTCCGTGAAAATCAACGATACTACCACGCTCTACAGGTTCTATCCCATCTTTCGGGTTCAGCATACTCTTCAGATCAGCCAGCTTCAGGAACAATATCGCGACACTATCGTGATGTACGATACCCTGGATGCGTATTTTTATACCTTGCATTATCCAGATATTGCAAACCCCGGCGATACTTCTATCATTGCCAGCCACAGCTGGAAACGCATCAGCAATGATCTTGCCCTGGTTCAATTTCCTTTTCCCGAAAATCAATCCCAGTTTCTCCGGGAAGGCATCACCTATGAAACCATTCAAGGTAGGGATCTGCAGGGCAAACAACGTTTTCACAACCTATACGGACATGTAGAATATCGCAATAAAACACGCAACCAAAAATGGGATATCCGGCTTTATGGTGTATTGTACCTTGCCGGAGATTATTTCGGCAATTATCATTTGCTGGCTTCTTTGAGCAGGTATGTGAGCCGGAAATTAGGTAATATTGAATTGCACGCCGAGAACGTGAACCGCACGCCCGATCAGGTTTATCAACATTTTGTTTCCAACCGCGCCATTTTTTCCAATCCAAATTTGAATAAAGAAAACATTACCCTGCTCAGGTTCCGATCGGTGAGTCCCGCCTTCCGGTATAGTTTAGAAGCGAATTATTATTTGTTTACCAACTTCACTTATTTCAAAGATTATGCACACAGCGATCAATATCATGCTCCGTTTACCTTATTGCAACTTGCTTTTAAAAAGGATTTCCAGGCTAATCATTTTCATTTGCACACCCATATCGTGTACCAGCAAATCACCGGAAACCCGCCCCTGCATGTGCCCCTGGTGTGGACATGGGACAGATTGACCTACGAAAATTATTTGTTCAACTACCATTTGCAGATATGCACCGGTTTTGAAATTAAATATAACACGCCTTTTTATGCACCCGATTATTCACCTTTACTCGGGCAATTTGTTTACCAAGATCAGCAACGCATAAGCAATGCTCCGGAAATAGCGGCTATCCTGCATTTTCGGATACGCTCCTTTGTGGGATACATTCGGGCAGAAAGGTTAAATTATTTTATCTTTAATCCGAATTTCGCAGCGCCTCATTATCCTTATCCCGATTTCGGCGTGCGCATTGGAGTGAAATGGGGATTAATCAATTGAACTATGGCACAAACAACATTATACATAAAAAACATGGTTTGTGACAGATGTGTAAAGGCTGTAACCAGAATCCTGGAACAGTTGCACCTGCCGGTGGTTTCAGTGAGCCTAGGAACAGCCATACTCGAAAGAGCACTCACCCTTGAAGAAAAACAACAATTGCATGAATCATTGCAGCAAGAAGGTTTTGCCCTGATTGAAGATAAAAAAATTCGTTTGCTGGAAGCCATCAAACTCGCAGCTATTGATTGGGTGCAGCACGGCAAGATGAAAACCATGCCGGTGAACTTCTCTACCTTCCTGAGTGAAACCTTAAAC
>JADGHY010000222.1 GCA_019683625.1 Thermoflavifilum sp.
CCAACTGGCGGAGGGAGAGGGATTCGAACCCTCGGTCCACCGGAAGGCAGACAACGGTTTTCGAGACCGTCCCATTCGACCGCTCTGGCATCCCTCCCGATCATTATGCGAAGATAAGGCAATCGCTGCATCTGCAAAAGGCAGGTAAATTTATGGACTTCATTTTCCCAAGCAACACATCATGCTTAGCCATTTACCGACAGGTGAAGATGATTCACCGAAAAACAAATGGGAGATGGTGGAGATTCTGATAGGTTTGCATCAAAATAGCAACCATGGAAAACACATCACAATCTCATCCCGAGCCCGAGGCGAGTGGCTCGGAGTGGATGAAGCGGCATCGTTCAGGCCGGCGCTGGGGCGGGCTGATCATTTTCATCACGGGCATGTTTCTCTTGCTGCAACAGCTGCAGTTGCCCGTGCCTTCGTGGGTGCTGAGCTGGCCCATGTATTTGGTGGTCTTGGGTGTGCTCTTGTGCATCAGCAGTCGTTGCCATAATATGACCGGTGTAGTTTTTATATTGATTGGTGGCATATTTCTGGTCAGAGATATTGTGGGATTTCCTGCCCAAATCTATCGCTATATCTGGCCGGTATTGATTATGGCTGTGGGATTGATCCTGATTTTGAGGCCCCATAAAAGAAAAAGATTTTGCTGGCGGCGTGGCCATTGGCGTGAGTATGACGACTGGAAGCAATATGCTTGTTGGGGAGAACAGCCCCGTCCGCAAAATGTATCCGTACAGGAAAATACCGTGGGTAAATCCGGAGAAGCTATTGACTGGTTTGATACGACGGCAGTGTTTTGTGGGATGCGCAGAAAAATTATCTCCAAGCATTTCAAAGGAGGTGATGTGGTGAGCTGTTTTGGTGGGGTGGAAATTGATCTCACCCATGCCGATGTGCAGGGTAAGGCCATCATTGATGCGGCAGTGGTATTTGGAGGGCTGCGCCTGTTTGTGCCGGCCAGCTGGGATGTGCGGGTGAACATGACCAATGTGATGGGTGGTGTTGACGACAGGAGAGAACTGACAGGCCTTGCCCCGGATCCCAATAAAATCCTGACCCTCACGGGTGCCGTGGTAATGGGTGGTGTGGAAATCAGAAGTTTTTCGACCTAAATTTTCAGGCCGGGATGAAACAAGGCAAGAACATAGGATAATGCACGACAAAAGATTGCCATATATATTGTTTTACACGCAACCTATTTTCCCCATGAAATGGTTTATTGCCAAACTCGTTTATCAGATTGTGGTGGGCGATGGTCACCACAGGGCACAATTTGAAGAACAGCTGCGCTTAATTGCAGCACGTCATCAGCAGGAAGCCCGGCAAAAAGCCAGGCAGATGGGCAAGGCAGGAGAGCAGGAATTTGAAAATATTCATCACCAGCTTGTGCACTGGTATTTTCTCGATGTGAGTGAATTATATGCTGTTGAAGAAATTACCGATGGGATGGAACTTTATTCCCATATTGAAGAACCCGATTATCCGGATAATTATCTCAAATTGCTAAAACATAAATCCACCTCCATTGATCTGGACATGATTATTCATGACGAAGAAATCTGATGCAATATGGGCATGCTTGGCCAACTGTTTATCCATGCATCACATCGCCGAAAAACTGCTTTGCCGATTTTTGTGTACATCCTCATCGGATGGACAACATGGGCCTTGCTGTGTGGATGGATGCTGATGCGCTACTATGCGTTGCCTGCAGAGGAGGCGTTTACTGATAGTATGCTTTCGCACCTGTTGGCCTTGCTGATCATGGTATTTTTATCACGCATTTTGTTTTTCTTTTATCCGCAGAGCTTTAATTTTTTTATCATTTGCGGAGCAGTTTGCATATCGGCAGGATTGTTTGTGGTGGCCGACGAATGGTTGTTGCAGCTCAGCATGGATTATCCTGCACTCGACAGCTGGTTGCATCAGAGTGAGCCGGTGCGGTTTGGGTTTATGCTGATCATCAGCCTCAGTGTGGCCTTATTGACGCTGCAACAGGCACGTCATGCAGCAGAACATTCGCATCGCCTGCGGGAAGAAGAAATTCAAAAACTTGCCCGTGATGCAGAATTGTACAAGCTGGAACAACAATTGCAGCCGCATTTTTTATTTAACTGTTTGAATTCGGTATATGCTTTAATTGGCAAACACCCGGAACAAGCACGCGAAATGGTTATCCAGCTGGCCGATTTTTTGCGAGGTACCCTGCGAAAGGAACAGCGTCCCTTATTGAATCTCGAAGAAGAACTGAAACAAATTCAATTGTATCTGAACATCGAAAAGATTCGTTTCGGACATCGGCTTACGACTGTGCTCGATATTCCGGAAGAAACATTGACCTGTCAGTTACCCGCCCTGTTGCTTCAGCCATTGTTGGAGAATGCAATAAAATTTGGCTTGTATGGCCATACCGATCATGTGGAAATCCGCATCGAGGCAAAGCGGTTGCCCACGCAGCTCATGATCACCATCAGCAACCCCTTTGATGATACCTTGCTGGATCAATCGGGTACCGGATTTGGATTAAAATCGGTGAGCCGCAGGTTGTATCTGATTTACGGCATTCATGATCTGGTAAAAATCCAAACCGCCTCTCATCAATTCAGCGTAACCTGTTTTATTCCCCAACGCCCATGAAACGCATTTTAATTATCGATGACGAGCAATTAGCCAGAGATATTATTCTGGAATATCTTGAAGCCTATCCGGATTGTGAAGTGGTTGCACAATGTGAAAATGGATTTGATGGATTGAAAGCCATCCAGGCACATCATCCGGATCTGGTATTTTTAGATATTCAGATGCCACACCTGAATGGTTTTGAAATGCTGGAGCTCTGTGAAGATCCTCCTCCCGTAATTTTCACCACAGCCTATGATGAATATGCCATCCGTGCTTTTGAGGCCAATGCGCTGGATTATTTGCTGAAACCATTTTCCAAAGAACGCTTTCAAAAAGCCATGGAAAAATGGGAAAAGCAATTGATGCAACCCCATGTTGGCCGGCAGCAGACGACGGCAAACTCTTCTTTGTTAGCAGGCAGTTATCATTCGCCTCTGCTGCGCATCGTGGTAAAAAAGTCGGATCAAATCAAAATCATTCCTGTTGCGGCGATCTGGTATCTGGAAGCAGCCGATGATTATGTGAAAATTTATACTGCAGAAGGATACTTCCTGAAAAAAGCCACCATGCAATATTATGAAGATCATCTGCCATCCGATCAGTTTGTGCGGGTACATCGCTCCTTCATCGTAGCTATTTCCCAGATCAGCAGCATTCAGTTTTCTGAACGGGAAGAAGAACCCAACCGTCGGGGCAACTGGATTCAACTTAGCTCTGGCAAGCAAATACCCGTGAGCAAACAGGGCTATCAGAAACTAAAGACCATCCTGGACATTTAAAAACTTGTCCCGCTTCAGATCGCCATCAAGATTCGGAATCCTTATCTGGTTTTTTGCGAGAGGCAGATTTCTGCATGCGGGCTGCGGTATTTTCCTGGGTGTATAAATGAATGGCTTCGCTGATTTTTCGCATGGCCAGCGCAAGATGATTATCGATGGTATTCACGGAGATATGCAGGATTTCAGCCACATCTTTATTGCGAAAGCCCTCTTCGCGGATAAGCTTAAACACCATTTTGCATTTGGGCGGAAGTTTTTCAATAGCTTCCTGTATCCGGCTAATCATTTCCGATGAAATCAACATCTGGGCAGGATCGGGTTCCAATGGCGCAAGCCTGATGTCAACTTCATCCCAGGAAAGCATGTGTATTTTCTTTTTCTGTTGTAAAAAATTCAGTGCGGCATTGCGCACGGCAATAAAAATATACACCTTAAGGTTATGCACTTTTCTGAGGCGATCTCCTCTTTGCCATACCCGCATAAGCACATCAC
>JADGHY010000223.1 GCA_019683625.1 Thermoflavifilum sp.
ATATGATTTTCCCTATCAAAGAAAAGAAGAGTGAGCGAGAAGCTGAAGATTTAATTGATCGCGCTCGGATAAACGAGCAAGAAGCCGAATTAACTGATAAGCTTCTTGAAGAAATTGAGAAATGTGTAGAAGATGATCCTGATGAAAAATATGGAATATCTTATTGTTTGGGCGTGTACATAAGTTATGATAACCTTGGTATTGCTCAAGGACTTCATCTGAACATAAGGCGGTATCGGTTTATCCTATTATGTCCTGAACGGATAGAGAAAAGCGCAAATGAAGTCGATATCGATCCAACGCTTTTATTTATGAAAGTCTTATATCATGAGCTGGGGCATGCCTTTATGGATGATAAAAATTTAAATTATTATGATGAGGCGTGGTGTATGACGATTGAAGAAGGCCTGGCAAATACCATTGCACTGGAAAGATTTCCTAAATGGAAAGAAAGAAAGCAAATCATTCGCTTTATTCAACAACAACCTTTAGAATACCGCAGTTCCTTAGCTATGCCCTTTGCTGCTCTTTTTATTTACTTGAATCCTGCTAGATTTAAAAATTTCAAAGAGTGGGAAGACAAGTTCTGTGATTTTAGGCATTGGGGATTTAAATATTATGAAATAGGCTTCCACAAATTGGAGCATCAGTTAACTACAAAAGGTGCATCTGTCACTTACTCAGATTATGTGAAGGCATGGGAAGAGGTCTATGATCGTCTTAGAGATATTTGGGATTGGCGATTCGGGCATCTCTTTGAGGATTCTTTCTCTCTCAATGCTCATTTAAACGGCTATTTTCCTCTATATCCCAAGTATGGATATTCCTCCATGAATTTCTTGTTGGGATGGAAACACTTTCCACTGATTGTGAGTAGCCTGCAATACAAGTACTTTGCTACCAAATTATTAGAATTCATGAATATCACAGACATTTAACCACCTATGCATCGCAAGCCTTTTAGGCAAGGTCTTGGATGCTTCTCTGGTGGCATGATCATCTGCCATTAAGGGATTTGCACGTATTTGTGCAGCTGCAGGGAAAGTTCCCATTGCGGATGTTGCTGGATATAGCTGATGATAGCGGGAATCATTTGCTGGCGGCGGCTCCACTCGGGCTGCAGATATAGCTTGCAGGATGCCGGTACCTGCCGGGCATAGGTTTCGGCCCAGGCAAAATCTGCAGCATGATAGATGATGATCTTCAATTCATGGGCCTGCCGGCATACCTCGTCAAGAGGGGGCTTGAATTTTTTGGGCGACACACAGATCCAGTCAATCTCGCCGAGCAAAGCATGCGCGCCCGACGTTTCCAGGTGCACCTGAAATCCCTGTTGGTGCAGGGCCTGGCAGAGGGGTCGCAAATCATACAAGGTGGGCTCACCTCCCGTGATGATGGCCATGCGTGCAGGATAGCGCGAGGCTTCCTGTGCGAGTGCCGTGGCGGTATATGTTGGATAATGTGCCGTATACCAGCTTTCCTTTACATCGCACCACACACAACCCACATCACAACCTGCAAGCCGGATGAAAAAAGCAGCCTTGCCTTGATGGAAGCCTTCGCCCTGCAGGCTGTAAAACATTTCCATCACGGGATAATGGTCGGGCTCAGCTGCATTCAGGGGCAGTTGCACATCAGAAAGATCCAGGGCACGCACGCGCGACATGAGGCAAGGCATTTATGCCCGCAAAGTTAGGGGTAATTTCAGCCTGCCTGAGGGGCTAGCTACGCTGGCGGTGCAGGCGGGCAGCCTCGTAGGTGTTTTTCAGCAAGGCGGCTATGGTCATGGGCCCTACGCCACCGGGCACGGGCGTAATGTAGGCACAACGGGGAGCTACGGATGCAAAATCTACATCCCCCACCAGGCGAAAGCCCGATTTTTTGCCTGCATCGGGTATGCGATTGATGCCTACATCCACCACAATGGCGCCTTGTTTTACCATATCGCCCTTCAGAAAACCCGGCTTGCCAATTGCAGCCACAATGAGGTCGGCCTCACGGGTAAACTGGCTCAGGTTGCGGGTTTGCGAATGGCATAAAGTTACCGTGCAATTGCCCGGCTCCCGGTTCCGGCTCAACAACAGACTCACCGGCGTGCCCACTATATGGCTGCGGCCAATAACCACGGCATGCATGCCCCTTGTGGAAATCTGATAATGCCCGAGCAACAATAGGATGCCATACGGTGTAGCGGGCACAAAACCCGGCAACCCATTGGCCAGCCGACCCATGTTCACCGGATGAAAACCATCCACATCCTTATCGGGATGAATTGCTTCAATAATCGCCTGCTCATCAATATGTTTTGGCAAAGGCAGCTGCACCAGAATACCATCTACGTCTTCATCAGCATTGAGCTGATGAAGGGTATCGAGCAGCTGAGCCTGGGTTACCGTTTCGGGGAAACGCAGCAAGCTGCTTTGAAATCCGATAGCTGTGCAAGCTTTGATTTTGGAAGCCACATAGGTCTCGCTGGGCGGATGATGCCCCACAAGGACACAAGCTAAATGAGGTGGGCGGTTGAACAAATCCGGTTGGGAACGCCAGGCTTCTGCAAGTTGCTGCTGAATAGCCTGTGATGCAATGCGACCATCTAATAATTCCATGCGCAAAGATAGGTATAGGCCGCCATATGAGAAGCAAGATGCGTTTGTTAAGCGTGTATCTCCATTATCTGCTTTTGATATTTGTTCCGGTAAGCAAGAGGAGAGAGTCCGGTCATTTTTTTAAACACCTCCCGGAACGCTTTTTCATCGGCATACCCCACCTCATACATCACTTCATTCACCGCCTTACGCGTGTTTTCAAAACTTCTTTTGGCTGCTTCCACCCGCACCCGTTGCAGGTATTCCAGCGGTGTATAACCCGTAGCCTTTACAAAACGACGATCAAAGTTGCGCCGGCAAGAGGCAAATTGATTGGCCAGCTTCTCCATAGATATCTTTTCAGCAAAATGTTCCTCTATGAATGCCTGCGCCTGCTTGATAATTTCATCATCATGATTTTTCTGACCTGAAAATATCATGTAGGGCAATTGGCTGTAGCGATCCATATCGGCTTCAAAAAATTTTGCACAATAAACTGCCGTTTGCCGATCATAATATTTTTCAATCAGGTATAACAACAGATGAATAAACGAAAATGCTCCTCCGTTGGTATAAATACCCTGTTCATCTGTAATCACCCGATCTTCGGCAAGCTGTACTTCCGGAAACATTTGCCGGAACGGGGCTGCAGCAGCCCAATGTGTGGCACATCTGCGCCCATTCAACAAACCTGTTGCAGCCAGTAAAAACAAGCCCACACAAATACTGGCTACTTCTGCGCCCTGCAGGTATTGATCGCGAATCCAGGCAATGAGTTTTTGATTTTTGTTGATTTCGCTTGCATAGGGAAAACCAATGGCCGGAATGATAATCAAATCTGCACGATCAAAGCTGGAAATAGCCATAGTATGTACCGAGAACAAGCCATCATTTGTTTTTACCCTCCCACGCTGGCTAGCCAGGTATATATCAAAAATCTGCTGCCTGCCCAATTGTTGCCAGTACAGGTTGGCCCGCCGGAACACCCGATAGGTGCCTTCTATACTGATGAGGTTGGGTTGCCCATCCGGAACAAGAATGATCAGCTTTTTCATATACCAGATGAATAAATCGCTTCTTCAAAGCTAACCAAACATTTTGTCCAAAACAACCCGTTAGATTGTCTATTTTACCCATGCGAAAAATTTGATATTGACGGTATTATTGCAAGCAATTGTTTCAAAAAAAAACATTGAGATAGCTTTTTTGAATGACCGAAAATACCGGATAGAAATAACACTGTCTCTTAGTCACGTCTGAGGCTGGCGCGGGGGGCGGGGGTGTTGT
>JADGHY010000224.1 GCA_019683625.1 Thermoflavifilum sp.
AAGTTATGATATCCAGGATAGCCTGATGCGCAAACTTGTGATTGCCGATACACCACAATCGTTATTGCACCAGGGAGTTCCTTATAAGACTGATCTGCTGGTGAATGAACGGGAGCGCATCACACGCCTGTTGAATGATCATGGTTATTATCATTTCAGCTCAGATGATATTATGTTTGTGATAGACACCATTAATACGGCATTGTTAAAAACTACAACCAATCCGTTTGAAAGCATATTAAATGTTTTTTCTGCAGCTAAAAGCCGCGAAAAGCCCACCCTCAATATTCAGGTCGTTATCCGTGAGCCAGAGGATTCCACAGATTATACGCGTTATTTTATCCGGCAAATCCGGATTTTCCCCGACCTGCCTTTAAATGCTACCAGCATTGATACTTCCCAGTTTTACCGTATGCCTTACCGGTATTTTACCCTTTACACCCGCCGCAATTTGTTCCGGCCTAATGTATTTTATCGGTCGTTATACTTTCATCCGGGAGATCTGTATTCGCGTACGGCTTATGAGCAAACGGTAAGTCAGCTGAACAGCCTGAATCAGTGGAAGTTTGTGAATGTGCGTTTTCGCGTGGTGCCCGACTCGGGCCTTGAAAATAGGGATACCAGCTGGTTGGATGCCAACTTGTATCTGATTCCGGAAAAACGGCAGGAGGTGGGTGTTTCGCTAGAAGGTACCACAGGGTCAGATTATGAGCTGGGATCGTCTATCGGGCTTAGCTACATGAACCGGAATGTGAACCGGGCGGCCAACATCTTAACGGTGTCTTTGAAAGGGGGCATTGAACTGGATTCTGCATTAAACATTTATGCGCAGGAAATGAGCGGACAGGTGAACCTGAATTTTCCGCGGTTTATCGTGCCGTTTGGGCTGCGGCGGGTAAGCCGTTTTGCCAATGCCAAAACCAACCTGAACCTGGGTTTTGATTACATGAACCGCATCGATTTCTACAAATTTCAAAACTACTATGCTTCCTTCGGATATACCTGGAATGAAACGGCTACCAAATCGTGGATTGTGAAGCCTTTTGTGCTGGCATATAACAAATATTCCAATTTCAGTCCGGCTTTTCAGCAGGAGCTCGATTCCAATCAATTTCTGCGCAATAGTTTTCAATCGGTATTTCTGGAAGGAGAAAATGTTTCTTTTATTTACAACAATCAGCTTTCAGCCAATCAGCGCCGGTTCAACTACCTGCGCCTTGACCTGGATGAGTCGGGTTTGCTGCTGGAAGCCGTTGATGGGATTTTAAAATCTGCCAGTGGCCGCAAGACCGATTTTACCAAACTCACTACCCTGAATTATTCCCAATATGTAAAGCTCACGGCGGAGTATAAACATTATTACAACTGGCCGCATGCCACGCTGGTCAGCCGCATCATGGCCGGCGTGGCTGTGCCTTATGGCGGCTCGCAGGCAGTGCCTTATATTAAACAGTTCTTTGCCGGGGGGCCAAACAGCATGCGGGCCTGGCATCTGCGAACGTTGGGGCCAGGTTCGTATAAATACAATGCTTCATCCAATTTGGTGTTTGTGGACCAGACGGGCGAAATGAAGATAGAAGGCAATCTGGAATATCGGTTTGACATCTTGCAGTTGTTTGGTGGGGTTACTTTTCTGAAGGGGGCCTTGTTTACCGATGTGGGCAATATCTGGAATCTGCGGACAGATCCGTCGAAACCCGGTGCCACCTTTCAGCTGAACAGGTTTTATCAGCAACTGGCCGTGGGAAGCGGATTCGGACTGCGTTTGGATTTCAATTATTTTCTGTTGCGCCTGGATATGGCCACCCCTTTAAAGGATCCTTCTGTATCCCTGCATGATGGCTGGTTCCCCAATGGTTTTCGTCCTTTCAATCTGAAATGGCTGGGTAAGAATCTGGTGTTCAGCTTTGCCGTGGGTTATCCCTTCTGAGGCGCAGCGGGCTTTGCCGACAGATCATCAGGGGTAAATGAAAAAGGCAGCAAAAGTTGTACGGCAGGTACAACGATGATTTCGCCGGTGAAACCACCCAGGATCAAGCGGATAGGTTGTTGCTGGCGCAATTCGTATTCTAAGAGGGTTTGGCGGCAGATGCCGCAGGGGCTGATGGGATGGTTGGACAGGCCTTCTGCGGGTTGGTAGCTGATGGCCATAGCCTGGATGATAGTACCCGGATACTGGGCGGCAACGGCCGAAAGGGCCACCCGTTCAGCACATATTCCGGCAGGGAAAGAAGCATTCTCCTGATTAGCTCCCACCACAATTTGTCCGCCTGCCAACCGCAAGGCAGCCCCCACCTGAAAATGAGAATAAGGAGCATAAGCATTGCGGGTGGCTTCACGCGCCTGCTGCAATAACATCAGCTCATCTGCAGGCAGTTGGGCATCATCGGTATAGGATACATAATTAAGCGTTAAGCTGCGGGCGGGCATGAAAAGTATTATTTAGTGAATGCCTTTCAATAATCTTCTCCATCGGATGCCATGGGAATCGTAGCTAAACCAGATGAACCAAGCCTTACCCACAATATGATCTTCGGGCACAAAGCCCCAATATCGTGAATCGAGTGAGTTATCGCGGTTATCTCCCATCATCCAGTAATAATTCATGGCAAACGTGTAATGATCCGCAGGTTGGCCATCAATAAATATTTTTCCGTCTCTAACTTCCAGCTGATGATGTTCATAAGTAGTGATCAATCTCTTGTACAGCGCCAGATTGCTGGTGTCGAGCGTGATGGTAACCCCTTTTTTGGGAATATAAATCGGGCCATAATTATCGCGCGACCATTTAAAATGCGTAGTGTCAAACGGGAAAGCGTCAGGATCCACGGTGGTATCAATCTGCGGCTGAATGGAAATCACGTTTGAAAAAGCTTTCAGCGCATTGGCTTCATCATGCGTGAGGTCGAAATAATAAATCAATCTATCGCCGGCTTGCTGAATATCGAGTGGCATATCAATACCCAGGTCATTCAGCCGGTTGGTATTAAAAGGAGTGGAATTGGTCACCACCCGGTAGAATTTTTCCATTTCGGGAGGATCGGGTTGCAGTTGGCCATTGATGTACACCTTGCCATGAATGAGTTGCAGGGTATCACCGGCAACGGCCACACAACGTTTGATATAATTTTCCATCCGATCCACGGGTCTGGTAACAATCGTGAAATTCGGATTGTTCCAGACGTTGGCACGGCCATAATGCCTGACCAGCCGGTAATAGCTATCGGTTTCCTGCGTTTGCAATACCACGGTATCTCCCTCCGGATAATTGAACACGACAACATCATTGCGTTTCACGTGGGTAAAACCCGGCAGGCGGTGATAGCCAAAATGCGGCCAGTCGGAGTAACTTTTGAAATGAAATATCGGGAAAGTGTTCAGGGTAAAAGGAATGGCCAGCGGGGTCATGGGCAAACGCGGGCCATAGCTGATTTTGTTGACAAACAAAAAATCATTCACCAGCAAGGTTTTTTCCATAGAAGGCGTGGGAATGGTATATGCTTCAAAGAAAAAGGTGCGGATGATTGTGGCAGCGATGATGGCAAACACCAAGGCTTCAATCCACTCCCGCAGTGCAGATTTTTTCTTTTTTGCCCGTTTTTCCGCTTGTTTAGACCGGGGATTGGCAGAAATTGTTTTCATCTAAAATCTATTAGCCTCACAAAAATACCATTCCTTCTAAGTTCCAGAAAACGATTCTGCAAAAGTTTTCTTAAAGGCAAGTAAGCAGAGGTCTTGCACATGGGACAAGATATTTAAAAATCTGTAATTTTGAAAAATCAAGTCAGGCGCTTTACAC
>JADGHY010000225.1 GCA_019683625.1 Thermoflavifilum sp.
AATTATTGTTGTTTCTTGTTGGAATGGCCTTTAAAATTCCGTGTGGGAGCAAATTCTCCCAGTTTATGACCTACCATAAATTCCGTAACATAAACCGGAATAAATTTATTGCCATTATGCACGGCAAAGGTGTGCCCCACAAAGTCGGGCGTGATGGTGGATCGCCGGCTCCAGGTTTTGATGACGGCCTTTTTCACCACACCTTCATTCATCAGCTGCACTTTCTTTTCCAGTTTATGATCGACGTAAGGTCCTTTTTTGATTGAACGAGCCATATTGCTTCATTTCATTTTATGCTTGTCAAAACATTAGCTGCTGAGTTTCTGGCCATTTCTGCGCTGCAGGATAAGCTTATTGGAAGCTTTTTTCCTGGAGCGGGTCTTAAGCCCTTTGGCATAGAGGCCTTTCCGGGAACGCGGATGCCCACCCGAGGCTTTTCCTTCTCCTCCACCCATAGGATGGTCGACCGGATTCATGGCCACGCCTCTGGTGCGGGGGCGAATACCACGCCAGCGGTTGCGGCCGGCCTTACCCATTTGTTCCAGCGCGTGGTCAGAATTAGATACGCTCCCTACCGTGGCATAGCATTGACCCAAAACCCGGCGGATCTCTCCGGAAGGCATTTTTAAGACCACATATTTATCTTCCTTAGCGGTAAGCTGGGCATAGGTCCCCGCGCTGCGGGCAATAGCTCCTCCCTGGCCGGGATGTAGCTCAATGTTGTGCACAATGGTTCCCAAAGGCATATTCTTCAAGGGGAGTGCATTCCCCACTTCGGGACTCACTTCTTCTCCGCTCATGACCGTGGCACCCACCTGCAAGCCCTGAGGGGCCAAGATGTAGCGTTTTTCCCCATCGGCATATACCACCAGGGCAATGAAGGCACTGCGATTGGGATCATATTCTATGCTTTTCACCTTGGCCGGAACATTTTTCTTGTCCCGTTTGAAATCAATGATCCGGTACAATTTTTTATGCCCGCCTCCGATATAGCGCATGGTGCGGTGGCCCTGTGTGTTACGCCCACCTGTCTTGGCAATGGGAGCCAACAGGCTTTTTTCGGGCTCATCGGTGGTGATTTCCGCAAAAGCATTCCCAATTCTCCATCGGGTGCCTGGTGTAACCGGTTTAAATTTTTTCAGTGCCATGGAATCTCATTCTTTTTAAAAGCGCTAAGAATACTTCAGCTGTTACACATTGGCATACAAATCAATAGACTCTCCTTCGGCCAAGGTAACCACGGCTTTCTTATATGCTGGTTTTTTCCCACTAATCACGCCTGAAATCGTATATCGGTTTCTGCGTTTCCCGGGAATGATGCTGGTATTCACCTCTTTTACCGTCACCCCGTAAAATTCTTCTACAGCCTTTTTAATCTGCAGTTTATTGGCTTTCCGATTGACCTGAAAAGTATATCGGTTCAGCTTTTCAGCTTGCTGATTTGATTTTTCGGTAACCAGCGGTTTGATTAAAATATCTATTGCTTTCATGTGTCTTGCATTTAAAGATTCCCTATTCGGCTGCTACAGGTTCTGCCGCCTGCTGAAAAAGCTTGGCAGCCTGTTCCGTAAATACCAGAAAATTGGCATTTAAAATATCATAGGCGTTAAGGTCTTTGAATGCCAGCCCGTTTACAGTGGGAACATTCCGGAAAGATAAGAACAACGATTCCTGATATTCTGGCGTCACGAATAGTACTTTTTTCCATTCGGGGTCAATCCCTAATGCCTGAAGGACGCCCACAAACTGCTTGGTCTTGGGCGGTTGAATGGCAAAATCCTCTACGATGCGGATAGCTTGTTCCGAGGCTTTCACCGAGAGGGCAGAAATTTTTGCCAGATCTTTTTCTTTCTTATTTAGTTTGATAGTATAGTCTCTGGGCTGGGGGCCAAACACGGTTCCTCCTCCGCGGAACAAGGGATTGCGGATGCTGCCTTTGCGCGAGCCACCCGTTCCTTTCTGCCGGTGGAGTTTGCGGGTGGAACCCTTTACTTCATTCCGGGGCTTGGTTTTATGGGTGCCTTGGCGCTGGGCAGCCAGGTATTGCTTTACAGCCAAATAAAGCACATGCTGATGGGGCTTGGCTGCAAATATCTGGTCGGGAAGTTCAACGGTTCTTCCGGTCTTTTCACCTGTGATATTAAGTACCTCGAGCTGCATATCATTTTTCGATTAAAACGATGGAACCATTATGGCCCGGAACGGAGCCACTTACCAGGATATAATGCTGTTCGGGAAATACTTTCAGGATACGCAAACCTTTTACCTTCACACGTTCATTGCCCATCCGTCCGGCCATACGCATACCTTTTAATACCCGCGAAGGGAATGAAGATGCTCCAATGGAACCGGGTGCCCTGCTGCGGTCGTGCTGACCGTGGGTAGATTCACCCACCCCCCGGAAATGATGCCTTTTCACCACACCTTGAAAGCCCTTACCCTTGGATGTGCCAATGACATTTACCACTTCCCCTTCCTGGAAAATATCGCATGTGATGAGCTCACCTACTTGCTTCTGGATTTCCGGATCCCGAATTTCCCTCACATATCTTTTGGGAGAAGTGTTGGCTTTTGCAAAATGCCGCTGAAGCGGGCGAGGTGTATTTTTTTCTTTTTTGTCGCCAAAGGCAATTTGAAGGGCGTGATAGCCGTCTGTTTCGGGTGTTTTTACCTGGGTAACCACACAGGGACCAGCTTCAATAATGGTACAGGCAGTCTGGCGGCCGTCTGCCTCAAAAATGCTGGTCATACCCAATTTTCTGCCAAGAATTCCTTTCATGTTTTTCGTTTTTCAGCGCTCCGCTCCGGCAGCATCGCCGAAAAAGGTTTGCTTCTGGGAAGCTTACCTGTGCGGAGTTGAGACAAAATAATCTTAAACTAAGCCTTTATTTCAACATCTACGCCAGACGGCAGGTCGAGCTTGGAAAGCGCATCTACCGTACGCGACGAGGATGTATAAATATCCAACAAACGTTTGTGGGTGCACAGCTGAAATTGTTCGCGGGATTTCTTATTCACATGAGGGGAACGCAACACCGTAAAAATCTTTTTTTCCGTGGGCAAGGGAATAGGCCCTGTTACCACGGCCCCTGTGTTCCGGACCGTCTTAACGATTTTTTCGGCCGATTTATCGACCAGATTGTGATCGTAAGATTTCAGTTTGATGCGAATCCGCTGTGCCATGATTAAACGATTTTCCCGATGTAATTTGGGACGGCAAAGGTAAAAGGATTTTTTGAAAATGACAAAAAGGAAAGATTTATGCGGGGCGAACAGTTATGCTTATGCCAAATGTGGTACCGACCAAAAAGCCCGCCAATCCGGCATATCCGGCAAACAAACAGGCATACCATACCACAGGCAATATAGCTTCGTGGCGGAACAAGTAAGGGGCCAGGAGCAATCCTTCGGTAAAGACCAACATCAGCCAATACCATCCATAAGCCAAGAACCTTCTCCGGACTCTGGCCAATGCCCAGACAAACGGCGTGAAAATACCTAAAAACAAAAAATGCAAGTAAGCCATCAGCCAGAACCGCTGCGTGATAACGAGATGGCTTAACGGAGAAAAACTGCCAGCAATCTGTAAAAATAATTTCAGAATTAAGGCCATCAGCAGCAGGATGCCGGCTTTATCCTTCATTTCATCCCATCCATTTTTTATCCAAGTCAGCCACACCCCAAGTTGCATGACCGAACCTATTACAGCCACAACAGACCACAACGGCCTTTCATCCACAAACAATGCAGCATGAGCAAAGGTGAGCACAGTGCCCATG
>JADGHY010000226.1 GCA_019683625.1 Thermoflavifilum sp.
CATGTTTACAGAACAAAAGAATATCATTTTTCGCGGGGAAATAGAAAAAGTACATGGCTATTTCTTTGATGTGGTGGTTTATTTTAACGTGATGTATGAAAAGAACGATATCGAAATTACGGGCATTGCACTTTCTATAAAAAACAAACTGTCTGGAAATCTCATCCGGAATGTGGATCAGAAGGCATTGGAAAAATTAAAAAAATCCATAATGAAGTGTCTGGATGATGATGTAATGAACATATTTGATTATCGACCAAATGAGATGGTAATTGATTCTCGTACGCATATCCCGGATTAAAAACATTTCGCATGAAGTTTGCTGAGCTTTTTGCTTCAGTTGATAATAATAAGCATCTTGTCTGCCTCTGCTCTTTTATTTCCGTAGATCAGAAAAAGGGCTTTACTATCGGTTATGGCATCGGGGCAGATGCACCACTTCTCATTCCTGAAGAAGAGATGAAAAAGAAGGTTGAGGAAGATTTTCCCTTAGTAGAAGGGATTGATTTTGAAATAAAAGAAATATTTTGTTTTGAGGTTAGTTTAGGATGTGAAGACGCTACTATATCCATAGATTTATTTGATTACATGGATGATCCGGTGATCAGGAAAATATATAGTTTGCTTATAGCGGAAGGTATTGGCTGGAACCTGAAATTAGATTTTGAATAGTGACCGATACCGAATGTTTGCTGGTCATGCAGGCAGGTGATCTATTTCAACTGAAAGGTGATTTTGAGGTTGAACATACAGTCATGGAGTAATGTTGTTATGAGGAATATCTGTGCTTATGCAAAGTTTATCTGAAAACAGGTTAGATCAGCTAAGGCGGAAGCAATTGGCCGGGAACGGTAACAAGATTAGTTTGTTTTTCGCGATACCAGGTATTCATGCATATCTCATGCAGGTTCCCCATTGATTTTCCGGAAATCATCAGCCACACTATTCCTGTCAGATACGAACAGCTTTATTGCTTTCAGGGTATTGAGAGTGTGTGCCGTTATGGTTTCTGATCAGGTCATCTTCGTCGCGGGATAAACGCATCTTTCATCTAAAATCACGCACATGTGTCGCATTGCCGGGCTATACGATCCTGTGCAGGAGCAGGGGTTGGTGAACAGCTTGCATGGCATGCAGGAAACCCTTGCCCATGGCGGTCCCGATGATGTGGGGATTTATGTTGACCCGTCCATACCTTTTGGCATGGCTCATCGCAGGCTTTCCATCATTGATTTATCGGCTGCGGGGCATCAGCCAATGCATCATCCGGCATTGCCATTGGTGATAGTGTATAACGGAGAGATTTACAATTATCGGGCATTGCGTGCCTTGTTGGAAAAAGCTGGTGAGCGTTTTACCACCGTTACCGATACGGAGGTGCTGCTTAAGGGATATGCGCGTATGGGGCCGGCGTTTCTTCATCAGCTGAGGGGCATGTTTGCCTTTGCCATTTGGGATGAAGCCCAAAAATGTTTATTTCTGGCCCGGGATCGGTTTGGCATCAAGCCTTTATATTATGGCCAGCTGCAACAAAAATTCTGTTTTGCTTCTGAGCTCAAGGCCCTTCGTGCGCTGGATGTTTCTCCGCAGTTATCGCTGTTGGCCGCATCGGCCTTTTTGCAATCGGGGTCTGTACCTGCGCCACTCACGATTTACGAAGGCATGCAGGCCTTGCCGCCCGGGCATTATCTGGAAGTGGATTTCAGTGAGGGTAAGCCGGCATATTCCCAGCCGGTGTGTTGGTGGAATTTTATGGATCTTCAGAAAGCCACGGTAGGCCTGTTTGCTGCACCGAGGCGGCGCTATGTTTCCCGACCCCGCAGGCAGGGCAGCTACGATGCTGAAGCCAGAATACAGATCCGGCGCAGCCTGCTGCATACCATTGAGGCACATCTGGTAGCTGATGTGGAGGTGGGAGCCTTTCTTTCCGGCGGTATTGATTCCACGGCTATTGTGTCGTTGATGCGACAGCTGGGTTGCAGCCAGATTCACACTTTTTCGATGGTATTTCCCGGCCATCCGCTCGATGAGTCGGCCTATGCCCGTCAGGTAGCTCGTCTCTATGGCACGCATCATCAGGAACAGGCTGTGACCCTGCAGGATCTGGTGGGCGACTGGCAGCATATTTTGCAGGCAATGGATCAGCCTACGATTGACGGAGTGAACACCTATTTTGTGTCAAAGCTGGCCAGGGCCGCCGGATTAAAAGTGGTGCTTTCGGGCTTGGGAGGGGACGAGCTTTTCGGGGGTTATCCTTCCTTTCGTTGGGTACCGAGTTTGCAGCGCTGGCAGTCATGGCCCTGGTTTCCGCCCCTGCTGCGCTTTGTAAGCCGCCGCTGGCCCGACGATCGGCGCCGGCGCATTCAGGCCTATCTGCAGGATCGCCATCGTCCCGCAGCTGCTTTTCGCCTGATCCGCGGACTGTTTACTGCAGCCGAACTTCACGCGATGGGCATGCCGGAAATTTATGCTTATCCCCAAGATGGGGAATGTGATTGCATGCTGGAAATTTTCACACCTTTGCAATACGTGTCCTGCCTGGAAAGCAGGCAATACATGTGCAATCAACTGCTGCGCGATAGCGATGTGTTCAGCATGGCACACGGATTGGAATTGCGGGTGCCCTTTGTTGACCATGAGCTCTATGCTGCTGTTTGGCCCTATTTAGATAGCGGATATTCTGCCGTATATCCCAAGCGCCTATTGGTGGAGGCTGTGGGTGATCTTCCCTCCTATGTGGTGCAGCGGCCGAAGCAGGGATTCACCTTTCCCTTGGGTCAGTGGATCAGGCAAGATCCGCTAAAGACCTACATCGAGGAAGGATTACACCGGCTGGAACAGGAATGGGATATGCAACTCGATCATGTTTCCCTGCAAAAATCGCACTGGTCGCGTACCTGGGCTTTGTTCGTCTTAAGTCAGTTCGTATGAAAGGTGGGGCTTTGGGTTTGATTGTCTTTGATAAATCCTGCCGGATCTCGTTATATGGAGCGAAGCGAAATATCGGATGGTACACCCAACCGACTTGGAAATACACAAATTCCCTATATCGAAGGGAGCGGCTATCAACGAAATAAGTGGTGCGGAAAAAAAGCCTCAGGTTTTCTGGATCGGCATCAGAATGATGTGCTGTAATGAGCACGCAAAGAAAGTTTTTGCAGAACAAGCAGATATGCGAATTGTTTTCTGGTATTTGACAGCCTTTCAGCAGGTTGGTGGCATTGAAAGATTCAATCGCGCATTCATGAAAGCATTATCCGATATTGCGCTGCAACGCCGCGACATCATATTTCAAGCACGAAGTGTGTATGATCAGGCTCCGGATGAAAAATATATATCGAAAAATATCTGGAAGGGCTTTGGTGGGAACCGGTTAGGATTTGCTTTTCATGTGTGGAGGCATTGTAAAAAAAGGGACATCATTATAGCAGGGCATATTCATTTGATTCCGATTGTTTGCCTGGTGAAGATTTTTCATCCATCTTGCCGGGTTATTTACATTACGCATGGCATAGAAGTCTGGAAACCCATGTCCAAATGGAAACGGCATCTTTTACAGCGAGCGGATAAAATCTTAGCCGTGAGCGAATACACAAAAAAGCAATTGATAGATAAGCAAAAGATAAATGCCAGTAAAATTGAAATATTACCTAATACGCTTGACCCCTATTTTCACTTAAGTAAGGAAACAGGGAAGCCAGAAAGTTTATTACATAAATATGGACTTGGTGCACAGGATAAGATATTACTCTCTATTTGTAGGC
>JADGHY010000227.1 GCA_019683625.1 Thermoflavifilum sp.
CACCATTTCTGGCAAAATGCGGATGCATTATATCAAAATATTGCCTGGTGATAAAGTGGGGGTAGAGATGAGCCCATACGACCTAAGCCGGGGCAGAATCATATTCCGTTATAAATAGACAGACAATAAGCTTAAATCGCTAGAGCCATGAAAGTCAGAGCTTCAATCAAAAAAAGAAGTGCCGATTGCAAAATCGTCCGTCGAAAAGGCAAACTCTATGTGATCAACAAAAAAAATCCCCGTTTCAAACAGAGACAAGGCTAATTTGACATTCAGCAGAATCAATCAATAAAACGATATGGCACGTATTGCAGGTATTGATTTACCCCGGAATAAAAGCGGAGAAATTGGGTTAACGTACATCTACGGGATTGGCCGCTCTACCGCCCGTTATATTCTGGATAAGGCAGGCATTGACCCGCAAAAAAAAGTAAAGGATTGGAACGACGAAGAACTTACTGCCATCCGCACCATCATCAACAATGAAATTAAGGTGGAGGGTGCTTTGCGATCGGAGGTACAGCTCAATATTAAGCGCCTGTTAGACATTGGATGTTACCGGGGCTTGCGCCATCGGAAAGGATTACCTGTCAGGGGACAACGTACCCGTACCAATGCCCGTACCCGAAAAGGGAGAAGAAAAACCGTGGCAGGTAAGAAGAAAGCTCCTAAGAAATAAATCTTGAGCGCCTTGTAGTGCTTATCATAAAATCTTTTTCATCGCATTTGAAATACTTCGATAGCTATGGCCAAGTCAACCACGAGCAGTGCAAAAGCAGCCCGCAAGCGGGTAGTAAAGGTGGATCCTTACGGGGATGTACACATTTTAGCCAGTTTCAACAATATCATCATCAGCATCACCAACAAGCAAGGACAAGTGATTTCCTGGTCTTCTGCCGGGAAAATGGGCTTTCGCGGCTCTAAGAAAAACACTCCCTATGCTGCCCAGCTGGCTGCTCAGGATGCTGCAAAAGCAGCCGTAGATGCTGGATTAAAAAAAGCCGATGTGTATGTAAAAGGCCCGGGTGCAGGGCGGGAAAGCGCTATTCGCGCCATTGCCAGTGCCGGCATCGAAATTAATACCATCAAGGATGTGACGCCTTTGCCTCACAACGGCTGCAGACCACCTAAAAAGAGAAGGGTATAAGCTTCAACATGCAACTCAACCAGAATGTTTTCATAAACCACATGATCCATGGCAAGATATACGGGTCCTAAGACAAGAATTTGCAGGATATTCGGAGAACCTATTTTGGGTAATGGCAAATATTTAACCAAAAATAGCCTGCCACCGGGCCAGCACGGCGCTGCCCGCAAACGCAAACAGCTCGGGGAATATGCCCTGCAGCTGCGGGAAAAACAAAAGGCAAAATATACCTATGGCGTTCTGGAACGGCAGTTTAAAAAACTCTTCTATGAAGCCAGTCGCCAGAAAGGGGTTACAGGTGAAACCTTAATGAAATTGCTGGAAGCCCGCCTGGATAATACCGTGTATCGCCTGGGTCTTGCCCCATCGCGGCCTGCAGCCAGGCAGCTGGTATCGCACAAACATATTACCGTCAATGGTCAGGTGGTGAATGTGCCATCTTATCAGCTGAAACCTGGAGATATTATTGGATTAAAACCTAAATCGGCCTCCAATTCAGCTATCACCAGTAATTTCCGGGGCAAGAATCCTAAGTTCACCTGGCTCGACTGGAATGAAAAAGAAATGAAAGGCACCTTCCTGGCTTATCCGGAACGCGATATGATCCCGGAAAATATCAAAGAACAACTGATCGTTGAATTGTATTCAAAATAGCTATATTTTATTCTTTATTTAAAAAGTCGTTTGGATTATGGCAATCCTTAATTTTCAAAAACCAGATAAAATCGTGCTTCAGAAGTCTAGTGATTTTGAAGCACAATTTGAATTTCGCCCCTTGGAACCCGGTTATGGTGTGACCATTGGCAATGCCCTCCGCCGGGTATTGCTTTCCTCCCTGGAAGGGTACGCCATTTCGGGGGTAAAAATTGAAGGTGTAGATCATGAATTTGCTACCATCAAGGGAGTAACTGAGGATGTGACCGAAATCATCCTGAACCTGAAACAGGTGAGGCTGAAAAAAATTGCTGAAGGCGAAATTACAACCGAAAAAGTGCATATCTCCCTGAAAAACCAGTCGGAATTCAAAGCTGGCCTGATCGGCAAAGCCACCAGTACCTTCCAGGTGATGAATCCCGATCTGCTCATTTGCACCATGGATCCATCCGCCAAATTGGAAATGGAGCTGACGATTGTGAAGGGAAGAGGATATGTGCCTGCAGAAGAAAACAAGCCTAAAGATGCCCCATTTGGCTATATTCCCATGGATGCTATTTTCACGCCTATCAAAAATGTACGCTACACCGTAGAAAACACCCGTGTAGAACAGAAAACTGACTATGAAAAGTTGATCATGGAAGTGGTTACCGATGGTACCATTCATCCGGAAGAAGCCGTGAAAGAGGCTTCGCGGATTCTGATCCAGCACCTCATGATCATTACTGATGAAAACATCAGCTTTGATAACAAAGACACCGAGAAAGAGCAAACAGTAGATGAAAAAACCTTGCAGCTAAAGAAAATCTTGAAGACACCTCTGGAAGATCTCGATCTCTCGGTGCGTGCATTCAATTGTTTGAAAGCAGCTAAAATCAATTCCCTCAGCGAATTGGTGCAATATGATCAGGAAGAACTGATGAAGTTTAGGAATTTCGGACAGAAATCGCTGAGTGAAATTGAACAAGTGCTGGCAGAACGGGGATTGCATTTTGGGATGGATCTATCCAAACTGAATCTGGACGACGATTAATCAACTATTCATTCACCATGCCCCGCCTCATAGCAGGGATCAACAAATTCATTTGTTATGCGACACGGAGTGAAGCTCAATCATCTGGGAAGAACCAAGGAACACCGGAAGGCATTGCTAAGCAATTTGGCATGCCAGCTTATTCAGCACAAACGTATCATCACCACGCTGGCTAAAGCACGTGCCTTGCGGCAATTTGTAGAGCCTTTGCTAACCCGGGCTAAGACAGATACCATGCATAACCGCAGGCTGGTATTTGGCCATCTTCAGCATAAAGAAGCTGTCAAGGAATTGTTTGACGTGATTGGTGAAAAAATTGCCCAACGACCTGGAGGTTATACCCGCATCATTAAGCTGGGCACACGTCCTGGCGATGCAGCCGAGCAAGCCCTCATTGAGTTGGTTGATTTCAATGAAACATATAAAAAGGCTACCGCTGCTGCAAAGGCAACTACCCGGAAAACCCGGCGGGGAGGAAAGAAAAAAAGCAGCTCTGCAACAGAAAAAGAACCGTCAGCACCATCTGAACAACCTTCATCTGAGCCAACAGCATGAGTGAGCAAATCATGGCATATCTTCTTTTCCCTACGAAAGACAAAGCTCAAAGCTTTGTCTTTTTTATTTTTGTAAAACGGTTTAATCCCATTTAACCTCATTTTATCATGAACACATCTATTGCTCCACGGGCCATTTTGATGCTGGAAGATGGCACTTGTTATTATGGAAAAGCTTTTGGAAAAATCGGTACCACCTCCGGTGAAATATGTTTCAATACAGGGATGACGGGATATCAGGAAGTGTTTACCGATCCTTCCTATACGGGGCAACTGTTGATTATGAACAATTGTTATATTGGAAATTATGGTACCAAAGC
>JADGHY010000009.1 GCA_019683625.1 Thermoflavifilum sp.
ATTCCCAATACTCCAAATGATTACTGAAGGATGATTGCGATCGCGCTGGATCATGCTTGTTAAATCATTCTGCCACTGATGATTAAAATACAGATGATAATCAAAAGGTGTTTTGGCATCCTGCCACATATCAAAAGCTTCATCAATCACCAGCATACCCAGGCTATCGCATGCTGCCAAAAACGCCGGTGAAGGCGGATTATGTGCACATCTGATGGCATTAAATCCATTGGCTTTCAGCAGGGCTACGCGACGTTGTTCTGCACGATCGAATGCGCGGGCACCCAGTGGACCATTATCATGATGCACACAACCGCCGTGCAGCTTAATGGGCTTTCCGTTTAACAAAAACCCCCTATGAGCATCAAAAGCAATAGTTCGGATGCCAAACTTAATATTTTCCTGATCTATGCGTTGATCTTGCCGATAAACTTCCAACAAGGCCGAATATAGATGCGGCGAGTCAACCGACCAGAGGATAGGATGAGGAATCATGATTTGCTGATCAATGCTTGTTTGCTGATGTGCAGGCAATGCATAAGCCGTATCTGTTTTAAGCACTTCCTGATGGGCCTGATTAAAAATATGTGTTACCAAATGAAAACGGGCATCTGTTGTACCCACATTGGAAATCTGTGTCTGTATCTCAACCTTTGCCTGTTGAGGGCCCACATCCGCCGTAATAACGCGTACTCCCCAGAGATCTATATGCAAAGGATCTACAAGCATTAACCACACATGCCGGTAAATACCCGATCCCGAATACCAACGGCTGTTCCAACCCTCATTTTTTACTTCCACCGCTACTACATTGCTTTTCCCCCACTGCACATATGGACTCATATCATACCAGAAACTGGTATATCCATAAGGATGATTACCCAGATGATGACCATTGATCCACACATCCGCATTCATATACACGCCTTCAAACAAAATCCAGACCTGCTTACCTTTTGCAGATAGGGGCAGTTGAAATGTTTTGCGATACCAGCCTGTTCCGCCGGTGGTAAATCCGCCACTCACCTGTGTGGCAGCATTGCTATCAAAAGGTGATGATTTACCCGGCAAATCTTCAATGCTCCAGTCATGTGGCAAATCCAGCTTCCTCCAGCTATGGTCATCAAAATCGGGTTCTTGCGCTCCTTGCGCACCTCCCCGATGAAACCGCCAATCGCTATCGAATAATATTTTTTCCCGACCCTGATGCACCATTATTTGCTGCGCATAAAGACGGATAGACAAGGTGATGCCAACGGCCACGCATGCTACTATGAGCAAACGGGTGTGAGGCAAGCTGGATGCAGAGAAAATGCGATACATACCCTGCTTTTTAAATTTTTGTGTCAAAATAACAATTCCCACCCAGAAAAGAAAGCGCCTTGCAAAAGTTTTATTAGTGGTTATTTGCACTGAATAAAAGGATGCATTTCCGGAGATGAACGACCTGAGGAAGAAAGATTTCACGAATGAAGACTGCAGCGGCTTCCGCAGCGTATGCATTCAACTAAACAAGTACCCTCCTTTCTTGGCTAATCCAAAACAGAAGTATAACCAACCCTAAACAAAAAAAGCAACAGCGAACGCCTTGATCGCCATTGCCTTGTTGTAGCGAGGATGGGAGTTGAACCCATGACCTCAGGGTTATGAATCCTGCGCTCTTACCAACTGAGCTACCTCGCCAGCATCGTCCGCACCAGGGCGGAAATCAAATCGCCTGCAAAACTACATGTTTTCCATGTTGCACCCAAACCTTAGAGCACCTGAAAAGAAAGCAAATTCTGGTCGCCCAGATAAGCTTCCAGATAATCGCCTACTTCCACGGGTCCAACGCCTGCCGGTGTGCCTGTAAAAATAAGATCCCCAATATTCAGGGTGAAAAACCGCGAAGCATAACTGATAATCTTGTCAAAACTAAAAAGCATATCCCGGGTATTGCCTTCCTGCACCACCTGTTCATTTTTCAGCAGCCGGAATGAAAGGTTTTGCAAATCCATCTGGGGCGTGATCGGAATAAAATCCCCCACAACAGTCGAATTGTCAAAAGCCTTGGAAATTTCCCATGGAAGGCCCTTTTCCATCAGGTTGCGCTGCAGATCCCGAGCAGTAAAATCAATGCCCACGGTAATACGATCATAATACCGATTGGCAAATTTCTCCTGAATATGTTTGCCATTTTTACAAACCCGAAGCACCAGTTCACATTCATAATGCAACTCTTCCGTAAAATCGGGATAGTAAAAAGGCTGATTGTTTTGCAACAAGGCCGTTTTCGGTTTCAAAAAGATGATCGGCTCTTTGGGTACTTCATGTTTCAGCTCCTGGGCATGATCAGCATAATTGCGCCCTACGCAAATGATCTTCATACTTTTTGAAATTTAGGGTTATCCAAATAAAAGTTTAATTTAAGAAGATGTTCCATTTCCCAGTTTGACCTTCCTGGCATTAAAATCAGTCATAGTTGCTTCAATGCCTCTGCTTACAAAGCTTTCCAGGATATCCACACAAAGCATAATTTTTTTCTGCACCATTTCTTCTTCCTCCGGTTTCCATTTCCCCAACACATATTCCACCTGATGTCCTTTGGGATAATCTTGCCCGATACCAAATCGCAATCTTGCAAATTGCTGCGTGCCAAGCGTTTCCTGAATATGTTTTAATCCATTATGCCCACCATCGCTTCCACCAGGCCGCAATCGCACCGTATCCAGGGGCAAAGCAATATCATCAACCACGACCAACAAATGGGCTAATGGAATTTTTTCCTTATCCATCCAATATTTCACGGCCTTTCCACTCAAATTTACATAGGTGGTTGGTTTAAGTAAAATCAGCCGTTTGCCTTTCCAGCTACCTTCTGCCCGATCAGCATACCGGCTTGACTGAAATACCCAACCATGCCTGGCTGCCAGGGCATCCACCACATCAAACCCGATGTTGTGCCGGGTATGCACATAAGCTTCTCCGACATTGCCAATACCCACAATCAAATATTTCATGGATCCTGAATTTTGCAAACCCAGCAGCCTTCCGTTTTATGCTTTCCGAACAAGCGAACAAAAATAAAAAATCCCTATTTGCTTTTCTGTATCCTTTTTGCTCACAGCCCTTATGTTTGGTGTTCCTTCGGGGATGAAACCTGCTGACTTTGCTGCTGCCATTTGCTGCGCCAAGGCTTGATGAAATAAAACACAACTATGCCGGCGGCAATCATGATCAGGCCCGAAACAGCAAATTTCCACCCCGTAGAAATAAACACGATCACCCAGGCCAGAATAGAAAGACATAAAGGAAGCGGATATGCTAACATACGATAGGGGAAATGCCGGCGATCTAAACGCCGGTGCAACAACCAGAGGCCAACGGCTTGTCCAATAAACTGTATCAGAATGCGCATGGCTAAAATGGCACTGATCACCTGTTCAATCCGGAATAACAGGCTGAAGAGAAAAGCCAATGCACTGAGCATGAGCAAGGAAATATGCGGAAAATGCCTGGTGGGATGAGTTCGGGCAAACAACGGGAAAAAATATCCATCCAGGGCAGCGGCATAAGGTACACGCGAGTAACCCAGCATTAAAGAAAATAAGGAGGAAAAGGCAATCCACAAAATGAGCAAAGTGGCCAGCCGTGCCCAGGATGAGCCAAACAACTGTTCAATGAAAAAGCTTACCATCAACCCATTATGCGGCGCATGAGGCCAACGCCCCTGGGCCAGGCTGATATTCATCAGCAGGTATAACAAAGCTACCCCGGCAATGGACAGTTGAATGCTGCGGGGAATATTGCGCGCCGGATGCTTGATTTCCGCTCCAAGGTGACAAACATTGTAATACCCCAGGTAGGAATACATAGCCTGAACGGTGGCATGCCCCAATGCCATCCATGCGCCTGCTCCCCAGAAGCTACCCCGGAAATCAAGTCCTTGCACCCGATGATGCAAGTGCACACTCCACAACCCTCCCCCGATGATCCAGATCATCGTGAGCATCACCCCGATCCAGAGCCAGACAGAAATTTTGCCTACGGCCTCTATGCGCCGATACAAAAGCAAGGTCATGCAAACAATCACAGCGGCAGAAAGCATTTTTTGACCCCAAAATCCCAGTGGCAATAAATATCCGGCATACTGGGCAAAGCCAATGGACGCCGAGGCTGCCACCAGCGGTGCCTGTACCATAGTCTGCCAGACAAATAAAAAAGGCATGAGTTTACCCCAGGAATAAGCCCCATAAGCTGCTTTTAAAAACTGATAACTTCCTCCCGCCAAAGGAAAGGCAGCCCCTAATTCAGACCAGACAAGGCCATCCAGCGCAGCAATGAGTGCCCCTGCCAGCCAGGGAATCAAAAACCAGCCGCTGCCCAGCTGCTGCATGATTAATGGCATCACAATGAAGGGGCCGATGCCAATCATCTCGATCATGTTGATGCTGGTGGCCTGCCAGAGACTTACGGCCCTGTGCAAACCCGATGCAGAGTTACCGGACGAGGCAGTTTCCCCCGAGGCTGAAAAAGCATCTGAAGCGTGATGATGAGCCATTCCAGAAATGTCCAAAAAAATAAAGGCTGATGAAAGAGATTCCCCTCATCAGCCTGCCTGTGTTTTCAAATCAGGTTAGGATTGCGGAGCTGCTGTGGCTTCTTCCTGGCGTAGGGCTCTGGTGGTGACCACAGTTGCGAGGGGGATGCGCGGCGCATGCAGGATTTCCACATTTTCCACCTGCACATCTTCCACCCGGATATTCTGATTTAAGCCCAGTTGCTCCAGGTTTACCTCGATGTGCTCCTTCAGGTAACGCGGATAAGTGCGCACTTTCAGCGCCTTCATTTTCACCACCAGCTTGCCTCCCTGTTTCACCCCTTCAGGCGTTCCGGTAAACAGAATAGGCAGCGTGACCGTCACCTTCCGGTCTTCATTCAACTGCAGAAAATCCACATGCATCAACTCATCGGTAAGCGGATCGAATTGGCGGTCTTTCAGCACACAACGATAGGAATGGCCATTCACCCGCAGCTCGGCAAGCTGAAATTCAGAAGTGTAGATCAGGGGTTTAAATGCCTTTGCCGGAGCATAAAAATGGATATTCTCAGCGCCACCATAAATCACTCCAGGCACCAGCCCTTGTTTCCGCAACTGGTGCAGGGCACTTTTGCTTCCCAGCGTTTCCGGAGCCCTGAGCTGTCCTTCGATGACAATTGTTTTCATATTTGCTTATTTAAAAATCCTTTACAGATTTCTGCGCTGGCTGTGGATAAACAGGCTGGTAATTGACTTGTTTTCATAAGCATTGCGAATGGCAACTGCAAACAGTTCTGACACGCTCACCACCTCAATCTTGGAACATTGTTTTTTCAGGGGAATGGTATCACAAACCACCAATTGTTCCAATGCTGAATTTTCCAGGTTTTCATACGCATTTCCACTCAATACCGGATGCGTACAAAAAGCCCGAACGGTTCGGGCTCCCTTTTCTTTCAGCAAGGCCGCAGATTTGCAGAGTGTGCCTGCCGTATCCACAATATCGTCAATGATCACGATATCCCGATCCTTTACGTCGCCGATTACCACCATGCTGGCAATCTCATTGGCCCGCTTCCGGTGCTTGTCACAAATCACCATGTCGGCATTAAAATAGGAGGCCACCTCACGCACACGATTGGTGCTTCCCACATCGGGGGACGCAAAGGTAAGATTTTCCAGATTAAGGCTTTCAATATAAGGGATAAAAATAGCCGAGCTATCCAGATGATCCACCGGAATATCAAAGAATCCCTGGATTTGAGGCGCATGCAAATCCATGGTGATGATGCGATTGGCACCTGCAGCCACAAGCATGTTGGCCACCAGCTTGGAACCAATGGCCACCCTTGGCTTATCTTTCCGATCCTGGCGGGCATAGCCAAAATAGGGAATCACGGCGGTAATATACCCTGCAGAAGCACGGCGGGCGGCATCAATCATCAGCAACAGCTCCATCAGATTATCGGCCGGAGCACAGGTGCTTTGTACCAAAAACACATAATCACCCCGAATGCTTTCCAAAAAAATGGGCTGGATTTCCCCATCACTGAATTGCTCAATCTTAATTTTGCCTAAGCCATTTCCGTAATGCGCAGCAATTTTTTCGGCCAGATAGCGAGAGCGCGTGCCGGAGAAAATTTTTACGTTGGGTTGCATGGAAGAAGCAAGTGAGCGGCAAAATTAACAAACCTCACGGGATTGCCCAATTATCCTGACAGAACATCCAAACAGGCCTGAGCTCTCATTGCACATGTAAGCCATCCAGATTATTTTTGATGCTCAATCATTGCTTACCCTTTGGCTTTTTCTTATGGATACTGCTCTGCTTTATCAGCTTGCCCTTACCCGCATTCCCATGATTGGCCCTGCTTTAGCCCGGGAATTGCTGGCTCATTTCCACGGCAACCCGGAGGCTATTTTCAAGGCCAGAAAAACAGATCTGGAACGTATTCCCGGCATAGGCCCCTTGCGGGCACAAGCTATTCGCGATTTTCAGGGTTTCCAGGATATTGAAAAAGAAATCCGCCTGCTGGAAAGGCATCATATCCATACTTGTTTCATCACAGATCCGCAATACCCGCCCTTGTTGAAAGATTGCCCGGATGCGCCCATCGTGCTGTATTTCCGCGGACAAATTGCCTGCCATGACCGACGGGTGCTGAGTGTGGTGGGCACCCGCCATCAAACTCCCTACGGACGCGAGGTTTGTGCACAGCTGATCCAGGACCTGAAAGCCTATGATCCGATCATTGTGAGTGGACTTGCCCTGGGTATCGACATCACGGCACATCGGGCAGCCCTGGAGCAAGACATGGTTACCCTGGCCGTGCTGGCTCATGGACTGGATCGCATCTATCCCCCTCAACATCAAACCACCGCCCGCCAAATGCTCGAGCATGGGGGTTGGATAAGCGAATTCCCACCGGGCACACAACCCGAACGAGAACATTTTCCACGCCGCAACCGCATCATTGCCGGAATCAGTGAGGGCACCCTGATCGTGGAAACCGGTGTCAGCGGGGGATCTATGATCACTGCACACCTGGCAGCCGGCTATCAACGCGTCGTCATGGCCGTTCCGGGGCGCCTTACCGATCTCCGATCGGCCGGATGCCTTTCGCTCATCCGCAACCAGGTGGCCATACCTATCACTTCTGCAGAAGATATTGCCCAGGAGCTGGGATGGAAACAACCCCCAACGTCAGCACCGGCAAAGCCCCCCTCGTTGTTCCGGGAATGGAGCCCGGCAGAGCAGGCTATCGTGGATTTGTTCAACGAAAAAAATCCCCGTCATGTAGAGGAAATTTATCTTTATAGCGGACTACCCTCCACCGAAGCAGCGGCCGTGCTGTTGCAACTGGAACTGGAAGGCTTTCTGCGAACTATACCGGGAAAAATGTATGAATGGGTGCAATAAACTACCGGCGCTGCGGGTCATAAGCCCATCTCAGGTAAATGGCTCCCCAGGTAAATCCACCTCCAAAAGCTGCCAGGATCAGGTTATCGCCTTTTTTTAGCTGCGACTCATAATCCCATAGGCACAGGGGAATGGTAGCGGCAGTGGTGTTGCCGTAGCGCTGGATATTGAGCATCACCTTTTCTTCGGGAAGATTCATCCGATGAGCTGTGGCGTCAATAATGCGTTTATTGGCCTGGTGCGGCACCAGCCAAGCTATATCTTCGGCATTCAGGTGATTGCGTTGCATCACCTCATAGGCTACTTCTGCCATGTCAACCACGGCAAACTTGAACACTGCCTTGCCCTCCTGATACACAAAATGTTCGCGGTTCATCACGGTTTCTATGCTTGCCGGCCTTAGCGACCCGCCGGCCTTCATGTGCAGATGCTGGCAGCCACTGCCATCGCTTTTCAGTAAAAAATCAATGACCCCATATCCGTCTTCGGCGGGTTCTAATAACACCGCACCGGCGCCGTCTCCGAAGATGATGCAGGTGGTTCGATCCTGATAGTCGGTGATGCTGCTCATCTTGTCGGCCCCTACCACCACCACCTTCCGGCAACGCCCCGATTCAATGAATTGAGCTCCTGTGGCCAGGCCATACAGAAAGCCCGAACAGGCAGCTGCCAGATCAAAGCCCCAGGCCCGGGAAGCACCCACTTTGTGGCAAATGAGGTTGGCCGTTGCGGGAAAAACCATGTCGGGCGTAGTGGTACAGCAAATCAGCAATTCAATCTCTTCAGGATGAATGCCTCTTTTGGCACAGAGACGCTTCACCGCTTCAGCACCCATATCGGATGTGGCCTTGCCTGGCTCTTTCAGGATGCGCCTCTCCTTAATGCCGGTACGGGTGGTAATCCATTCATCCGTGGTGTCAACCAATTGTTCGAGCTCCTGATTGGTGAGTACATAGTCGGGAACATAACCTCCTACGGCGGTGATGGCTGCTTTTTGAGATGGCATGAGCAATATTGGAATGAAGTTTTTTAAAATGTCGGGCAAAGTTAATTGAATAATTGGGAAAGAGGAAGGCATTAGCGGCAGCCTATCCTTCCATGTTTCATAGCGGACAGCATTTTCTGAAAGGATGATGGGGAAATAGTTAAATCCTTGTATTTTGGCTGTAGATTTAAACCCTTTTGCATGTTTGCCTACCTGACCGGCAAAATTACCTATCGCTCCCCGGCCCTCATCCATCTGGAGGTACAGGGCGTGGGCTACGAAATCCAGATTAGCTTGAATACGTTCTCCCAGATAGCCCACCTGGAAACTTGCCGCTTGTATACCTATTTACATGTGCAGGAAGATGCGCATACTTTGTATGGATTTTATGATGTTGCAGAAAAGGAAATCTTCCGGTTGCTGATTGGTGTTTCGGGCGTAGGAGCTGCCACGGCCCGGATGATTCTCTCCCGGTTAACGCCTGAAGAAATCCATCGGGCTATTTTATCAGATGATGAGCAGGCATTATCCAGCGTGAAAGGTATTGGCCCCAAAACAGCAAAACGCCTTATCCTGGAATTGAAAGATAAAATGCTGCAGTTGCCCGCTGTCACAGCCATACCCACTGCAGAGGATTCCACGGGTTTTTCACACAATAGCTTTGCCCGGGATGCGTTAAATGCATTGGTTGCCCTGGGCATAGCCAAACAAACGGCCGAAGCAGCAGTTAGCAAAGCCTTGAAAGAAGCTACGCCTCAAAGCCTGGAAGATTTGATTAAGCATTCCCTGAAATATGCATAATGCCGGAGAAAAGGATCATGAGTTAACCCAAAACCTGTTTGAGGAACAGATATGATTTTTTCTCTTTCTATATCAAAATTATCCAAATCTTCATGGGCAACGAATAACCGGTATTGCGAGACCTTGTTATGCAGGATCTGACATGAGGATGAGCCACCCCATATTTTTACCCTTGTTATGGACTTCCCTGCAGCTGTTTGCCGGCCATGCCTCTTTGGCTGCCCGCGTTTCCTCCCCATATCTTCGGTCGACAGCGTGGGTTAAACAGGTTTTTTTTGAAACCGATACCCTACCGGCCGATTCTCTGCCTCCCTGGAGCCAGTTACAGGATCATCGCATGGCCACCCTGCCCGATGCCCGTACGTCAACCCTAGACCTGCAGGATCCTTCTAATGTGCAAAAAGCAGTGGAATATGATCCTTTCACCCGGCAATATGTGTTGATCGAAAAAATCGGAGATCAATATTATCGTTTCCCGACTACCTTGAGCTTCGACCAGTTTTACGAACTGGAAAGCCAGCATCTGGAAAACCGCTACTGGCTGCAACATTCCTTGTTGCTTGACCAGCTTAACCGCAGCGATAGTTTGCCCACCCTATATCATGGCGCCAAGTTATTCAATCGCCTCTTTGGTGGCACGCAAGCCAATATTCGCCCACAGGGAAATATCGATCTCACCTTCGGCTATCAGGGCCAAAACTACCAAAACCTTACCCTGCCCGAACGTGCCCGAAAAACAGGCGGCTTTGATTTTAACATGAATATCAACATGAATGTGGTGGGGCAAATTGGCAGCAAATTAAAAATCACTACCAACTACAATACACAGTCAGTCTATGATTTCGAAAAACAAGTGCGGCTGGAATATACCGGCGACGATGATCAGATCATCCGAAAAATTGAAGCCGGCAACGTGAGCTTCCCCCTCCGAAGTTCGCTGATTACCGGCGTACAGTCACTCTTTGGCGTAAAAACACAACTGCAGTTCGGCAGACTTTCCGTGACCACCATTTTATCAAACCAGCGTTCCCAAAAACAAACGATTACCATTCAGAATGGTTCCCAAACCCGCACATTTGCCATCCAGGCCGATCAGTATCTGGAAAATCAGCATTTTCTGCTGGCGCAATATTTCCATGATCATTTTGCCGAAGGCATGTCCACCCTGCCCGTGGTCAAGTCTCAGGTGTATATCACCCGCATAGAGGTGTGGGTTACCAATAAATCGGGCGCCACCACCAACGCACGTGAGGTAGTAGGATTAATGGATCTGGGTGAATACCAGCCTTACAATCCCAATGTGCATGCCCTCACCAGCCTGCCCTTGCCCCAAAACGACGCCAACGACGAATATGCCAATCTGGCCAATAACCCGGCTGCCCGCAACTCCACCACCGTGGTCTCGGCCTTGCAAGCACTGGGATTGCAGCCCGTACAGGATTTTGAAAAGACTTACGCACGAAAACTTGATTCCACGGAATATACCGTGAATCGCCAGCTGGGATTTATTTCCCTGAATCGCCCCCTGCAACCCGATGAAGTGCTTGCCGTGGCTTATCAATATACCTACAATGGAAAAGTGTATCAGGTAGGCGAATTTTCTCAGGATGTGCCCCCCGATCCCAACACCACTAATCCTAAAATATTGTTCCTGAAGCTGCTGAAAGCCACTTCTGCCCAGCCCAGGTTGCCCATCTGGCAACTGATGATGAAAAATGTCTATTCCATTGGCGATTACCAGATCAGCAAAGACAATTTTGTGCTGAACATTTATTATCAGGATCCCGGGGGTGGGGAAAAACGCTACCTGCCCGATGCCCAGGGCCCCTATCAGGGTTCGCCGCTTCTGAGCATCCTGAATCTGGACCGGCTGAATAACCAGAACGATCCTCAACCCGACGGTCAATTTGATTTCTTGCCCGGTTATACGATTGACCCTCAAAAGGGATGGATTATTTTCCCGGAACTGCAACCCTTCGGAAAGGATTTGCTGAAAGCCTTTCCCAATGACCCTGCCGTGGCCTCCAAATATCTTTACCAACAGCTGTACGATTCCACCAAAACCATAGCCGAACAATTTCCCCAATACAACCGCTATATTCTCCGCGGCACCTACCAGAGCAATTCCTCATCCGACATTTTCCTGGGCGCATTCAATATCCCGCCCGGTTCGGTTACCGTTACGGCTGGCGGGCAAATCCTCACCGAGAACGTGGATTATACCATCGATTATTCGCTGGGGCGATTAAAAATTATCAATCAGGCCATCCTGAATTCTGGCGTACCCATTAATGTACAATTCGAAAACAATGCCCTTTACGGCCAACAGTCGCGCAATTATGTGGGCGCACGGTTTGATTATTATGTAAACGACAAACTCAGCTTAGGCTCTACCATCGTGCATATGGGCGAACGCCCCTATTTCACCAATGTGAGCTACGGCGAGGATCCCATCAGCAACACTATCGTGGGACTGGATGCAAACTATCGTTCTGATTTGCCCGGCCTCACCCACTGGCTTGACCGCTTGCCCCACTATGCGACTACAGCGCCTTCCTATATTGATGCCACGGGAGAAGTGGCCAGGTTATTTCCGGGACATTCCAAGCTGATCAACTACAACGGCCAGGGAACCGTGTTTATTGACGATTTTGAAGGGGCTGTGTCTGGATATGATTTGAAATTTCCATACAACAGCTGGGCGCTGGCATCCACGCCGGTGGATGCAACCGACTCCAGCGGGCGGGTGCTGTTTCCCGAAGCCACGCTCATTGACTCTCTCCCCTATGGATATCATCGAGCTAAGTTGGCCTGGTATACCATCGAACAGTCGCTGGTCGACGGGGGACCGGGCACACCGGCGTATCTCAAGGAAAATAAAGACCTGCTTTCCGATCTCTACATCCGCCCGGTGTTTCAAAAAGAAGTGTTCCCCAACCGGACGACAGACTTTGGCCAGAGCTATATCAATACCTTCGATCTGGCCTATTTCCCCACCGAACGTGGCCCCTATAATTATATTACCAGCCCATCACAACTCACAGCCGATGGCCATCTGCTGCATCCGGCCAACAACTGGGGCGGCATCATGCGGGCCCTGGATATCACCGACTTTGAAGCAGCCAATATTGCATATATCGAATTCTGGGTCCTGGATCCTTTTCTGAACAACCCCGCCAGCAGCGGAGGTGATTTGTACATTGATCTGGGGGATGTATCGGAAGACATCCAAAAAGATGGAAAATTATTTTTTGAAAACGGACTGCCCTATCCGCCCGATCTGTCGAAGGTCGACTCCTCTGTCTGGGGATATGTGCCCCGCTATCCCGTGCAGATCACCAATGCATTCGACAACGATCCTGCTGCCCGACCCTACCAGGATGTGGGCTACGACGGCCTGTCAGACAATAACGAAAGGCGTTTTTACCAGGCTTATCTCAATCAACTGCTTGCCAACTTCGGCCCCAACTCCGCCGTCTATCAGCATGCCCTGAAAGACCCTTCCAACGACGATTATCATTATTATCGCGGAGCCGATTATGATGCCGCCCAACTGAGTGTGGTAGATCGATACAAGGATTTCAACAATCCGGATGGCAACTCCCCCATCTCACAGGGCAATAGCCTCTATGGTACTGCTGCCACCAATTATCCGGAATCCGAAGATTTAAACCACGACAATACCCTGAATGAAACGGAACAGTATTACCAATATCGCATCCACCTGAAGCCAAATATGCAGGTGGGCGAAGATTTTATCGTAGATAAACAAACCACCACCGTGCAGCTGTACAATGGCAAACAGGCCACGGAAACCTGGTATGAATTCCGCATCCCTATCCGCCAGTATGATCACAAGGTTGGTAACATCTCCGATTTCCGCTCCATCCGTTTCATGCGCATGTTTCTGACTGGCTTCACCGATAGCGTGATCCTGCGCTTTGCCACCTTGCAGCTGGTGCGCGATCAATGGCGGCAGTACAATTATTCCCTGCAGTTCCCCAACATCCCTATTGACACCCTCAATAGCGGCACCCAGTTCACCATTTCTGCCGTAAACATTGAAGAAAATGCCAGCCGCTATCCCATTCCTTATGTTTCTCCGCCGGGCGTGCAAAGGCAACAACTCATCAGCACCAACAATGTGAATTTGCTCAGCAACGAGCAATCTCTTTCTTTGAAGGTGATGAACCTGCAGGATGGTGATGCACGCGCGGTGTTCAAAGATCTGGGAGGAATGGATATGCGACGCTACAAAACCCTGCGCATGTTTGTCCATGCCGAAGCCGCCGATAATCCCAATGGCCTGCACAACGGCGATGTACAGCTCATCATCAGGCTGGGGAGCGATTTTGTGAGCAATTATTATGAATACCGCATTCCGCTTCAGATCACACCCTGGGGCTCTACTTCTCCACATACCATCTGGCCCGATGCTAACGATGTGGCCCTTGACCTGGCCAGCCTCACCCGGCTTAAACAGCAACGCAATCAGGCAGGTGCTCCTATCAATATCCCTTACACCCAAACCGATGCCAATGGCCGGGTCATGGCCGTGGTGGGCAATCCCAACCTGGGACAGGTCACGCAGGCTATGATTGGGATCCTCAATCCCAAAAAAGATTCGCTAAACAGCCAGGACGACGGACTACCCAAAAGCGTGGAAATATGGTGCGATGAAATGCGCCTGAGCGACCTCGATGAACATGGCGGTTATGCAGCCGTGGGACGCGTGGATCTGCAACTGGCCGACTTAGGCAGCATCTCCATCTCGGGAAGCATGCACACTGCCGGCTTCGGAAGTGTGGACCAAAGCGTGAATGAACGCTTCATAGATAATTATCATCAGTTCAACGCAGCCACCTCCCTGCAATTAGGCAAGCTGTTGCCCGAAAATTTAGGACTGGTGCTGCCCGTGTATGCCGGATATTCGGAAGAAGTGAGCAATCCTGAATACGATCCTTACGACCTGGACGTGAAACTAAAAGACAAACTCAAATACACACCCAGCAAGGCTGCTCGGGATTCTATCCTGAATCAAGCCCAGACCTTCACCTCTATTAAAACCATCAACTTCACCAACGTGCGCATCCAACGCCCTAACCATCAGGTGCGCTTCCCATGGGATATCCAAAACTTTGACCTGAGTTATTCCTTTAATCAAACACTGAATCATAGCCCATTGATCCAGGGCGATCTGCTGAACCGCCATCGCTTTGGTCTGGGATATACCTACAATGGCCAAGAACGTTTCTTTACACCTTTCCATAGCGTATTGCGGGGCAAATCGCGCTACCTGAGCTGGTTACGGGATCTTAACTTTAATCCTATTCCTGCATTGATTGGCTTCCGGGCCGATATCAACCGACAATACGAAGTCATCCGCATCCGCAATATTGGCGGCGATCCGTATGGCATTCCACCGATTTACAACAAGTATTTCACTTTTGACCGATACTATAACCTGCGATGGGATCTTTCCCATTCTTTGAGCCTGGATTTCAATGCCATCAACAATGCCCGGATTGACGAGCCTGCCGGTGCCCTGGATACCAAGGCCAAACAAGATACAGTCTGGCAAAACTTCCTGCGCCTGGGCCGCACCACCCAATATACCCATACGGCCACGCTAAGCTATACCTTGCCTTTTAACAAGTTTCCCATCCTCGACTGGATCAATGCACGGGCGGGCTATTCTGCCTCCTACCAGTGGGTGGCCGCTTCCCGGCTGGCCATGAGCTATGGCAACAACATCAGCAACACCATGCAACGACAGCTGAATATGGAAATGGATTTTGACCGGTTGTATAACAAATGGAAATTCCTTCGCCAGGTGAATCAGCCTCCCCCGCCTTCTCGCGACAGCAGCGAAAGTCCAGCCCTTTCTCCCTGGCTGAAAGCGCTGCTGAAACCTTTGTTGTCGGTGAAACGCATTGCCATCAATTACAATGAAACCGGCGCCACCAGCCTGCCCGGTTATCTGGACAGCACCAAAATCCTTGGGCAGAACCTGAATCCCCTGGTGCCGGGCTTGCCTTTTGCCTTTGGCTATCAGCCCGACAGCAACTGGCTGAACAGTTTTGCCCGACGCGGACTGCTTAGCCGCGATACGACTTTTAACATTCAATACCAACAAAACTTTACCCAGCAGCTCAATGTGCAAGCTTCACTGGAACCCTATCGTGACCTGCGCATTGACCTGAGCATGACCCAGTCGTTTTCCAAAACCCACACCGAACTGTTTAAGGATACTTCTTCTGCTACCCCCTTTGCCCACCTTAACCCCTACGATGCCGGCGGATTCCAGATCAGCTTCATTGCCCTGAAAACCTTGTTTGCCCCCATCAACAACGTGACAGGCATCAGCCAAACCTTTCTCGACTTCGAACGCTACCGCGCCATCATTTCCCAGCGCCTCGGCAAACTCAATCCCTATACCAACGGCCAGCCTAATCCGCAAGACCCCACCTACAGCCTTGGCTATGGCCGCTATGCTCAGGATGTGCTGATCCCCGCCTTCCTGGCCGCCTACACCGGCAAAGATCCTCAAACCATTGGCTTGCTCAAAACCGGCAATGCCAGCATCCGTTCCAACCCCTTCAGCCGTTATTTCCCCCGGCCAAACTGGCAAATCAGCTATGCCGGGCTAAGCCGCCTGCCTTTCCTGAAAGATATCTTCAGCAATGTGGTAATTACCCATGCTTATTCGGGCCTGTTGAGCATGAACAGCTTCACGTCAAACCTTTTCTATGAAGACCCGCTGCATATCGGTTATCCGGGATTCATCGACACCGTATCCGGAAACTATATCCCCTATTTTGCCGTACCCAACATCACCATCCAGGAGCAACTTGCCCCGTTAATCGGTGTTGATATGACATTTACCAACGGTATCAACATTAACCTGCAATGGAAAAAAAGCCGCACCCTGAGCCTGAGCCTGATTGATTATCAGCTCACGGAAATGCGTTCCAGTGAAATTGATTTCAGCAGCAGCTTCCGCATCCGCAAATTTTCCATACCCGGACTGGTGGATAAAAACGGAGAGAAAATCGTTAACGACCTGAATTTCCGGATTGACCTGGGATTCCGCAACGATAAAACAGCCAATAATTTGCTCGATGCCAACCAGGTGATCCCGACCAGCGGGCAGAAAGTGATCCGCATTTCTCCTTCTGTGGATTACGTGGTGAATAACCGGCTTAACCTGCATTTCTTCTATGATCGCCAGCAAACCATTCCGGTGATTTCAACCGCATATCCCATCACCAACACGCAGGCCGGACTCACCTTGCGTTTTGTGTTGCAGTGAAAAAACCTTCAGGATAATTTATGGATAAAATGCGCATTGGCCTGAGCCGTTGGTGTAATCACCAGATCGTTAATGCAAACATGCGCTGGCAGGGAAGCACAATAGTAAATCACTTCAGCCACGTCGCCAGCCGTAAGCGGCTGAAAGCCTTCATACACTTTACGTGCCCGCTGGGCATCCCCCTTAAAACGCACCAGGGAAAATTCGGTTTCCACAGCCCCAGGATGTACAGCCGTAACTTTAATCCCATAGGGCAACAAATCTATGCGCATGCCTTCTGAGAGGGCCTCCACGGCTCTTTTGGTGGCACAATATACATTGCCTGCCGGATAAGTGTCTTTTGCGGCCGTTGAGCCGATGTTGATGATATGCCCTTTGCCACGCGCAATCATGCCGGGCACTACGGCTTTTGTCACATACAGCAAACCTTTGATGTTGGTGTCAATCATCACATCCCAATCTTCCGGATTGCCATCCTGAATGGGTTGCAAGCCTAAGGCCAGTCCCGCATTGTTAATCAGCACAGCAATGGCCTGCCATTCCGCAGGAAGCGCCCGAAAAGCAGCTTCAACCGCCTCACGCGAACGCACATCTAACTCAAGGGCATGCACCCGAACCCCGTGGCGCGATTCCAGCTGTTGTTGCAGGTGCTGCAGCCGCTCAATCCGCCGGCCAGTAAGTATCAAATCAAAACCTGCCGCCGCAAACCGATAAGCACATGCTTCTCCAATGCCTGAACTGGCACCCGTAATGCAAACAATAGAAGCCATCATTGCTGAAGGTTTAAATCATCAGCAATAGTACGAAAAGAAAAGTCTCCCTGCACTGCCTGATGAGACATGTACTCCGGCAAAGGCCAGCAGCAAAAGCCTAATGGATAATATCCTGAAGGGTTTTTGTTTTTTTGTCCTGATCCTGAATTTTTTTTCGGGTAGCCTTATTTGTTTGATAAGGTTTCCCGAAAGCATACCGAAGGCCAATAAAAAATCTTCGCTGCGGTGTGGTATTCCGGGATATGGCTTGAAAATAAGGATCCAAGGCTAATTTCGTGCGTGCCGTGTAATCCGTGAAAAATGGTTGCCTGACCGCTGCAATGGCCATGAATTTATTTTTCAAGAAGGGCATCAACAACATCATATCGTCATATAAAAATCCTGAGCCTTTTCCTTGCAGATATAAATCGGGTAACGAATAGGTATTGGAAAATGACCATCTGAATTTTTTGAATAATGTGCCATTGAGATTGAACTGAAATGAACCATACCATCCATGCTGGCTCAGATCGTATGCACTGCTTTGCATGGAAATGCTGTAAAGCGGATATCGTTCCTGATAAAGATTGGCCGATAGGGTGACTTGTATTTTTTTCCAGACACGCCAGTTCCCATAAAAAGATATGCCCCATCTGGTCATTCTCCTGAAATTGATGTATGTGCTCTGCAGCATGCTATCCTGTATGGGATAATAAAAATCTTCAATGCTGTTATGGGTAAAACCATAATCTATCTCCAGAATCTGATAATTTCCCATGGCATCCTGTCGGGTAAGTCTGGCTTCCATATTATCCATAATCTCGGGTTTGAGCGAAGGATTCCCCGTTGCCTGCTGATAGGGATTGCTGGTATTGACAAAAGGGTTTAAATAATACAATTGTGGACGATTTATTCTTCTTGAATATCCCAAAGAGAAGTCCCATTTTCCCTGATTCCAGCCTCTATCCAATGAAATGGAAGGAAATAATTGAGAAGAATGTGCCTGATAAAACGTCAGCGAGTCATTTGTTTTGCCCTGATAAAAGGCATACTCTTCCCGCAAACCTGCTTCCAGATTGTATTTGCCAATGTTAAGCCGGTAGGTGAGATAAGCCGCATAAATGTTTTGGATGAAATCAGTTTGATAGGCTTCCGGAAGCATATACACGTGTGATGCCAGATTCCTCAGGCTTATCTTTGTTCCATATTCCAAAGATTTCCCTTTCACATCCAGCTGAAAGGCATGTTCATTAGAATGGCCTTTACTCTGTGTAGGCGACATCTGCTGGGTTTGCACATCACTGTTATCCAGGATATGTTCCCACTTATAGGAAAACACGAATGAATGAAGGGAGTCTATCTGATGCTGCCAGTCGAGTCCCAAACTTAGATCTTGATATTGCAGCGCATTGCGCGTGAGAAAAGTATCTGATGTGTGTTGAAAGGAGTTGTTAATCTTGCCTCTGCCTGCAAACACCTGTGCATCTGCATTTAAAATATCTTTTTTTGATAAATCATAGCTTAATGAAGCGGTGCCAAAAAAATTATTTCTTTTGGGTGTTGTTTGTCCGGTAACCAAATTGGGTTGATTTTTAATCGTTTGTTCCAGCGCATAATCGTATGTGCCATTTCTCCAGATATTCTCTATGCCATTGAGGGTATAACCCAGTTTTCCTGTTTTGCCGGAAAGATTTAGCGCATAATAAGTGGTTTTATAAGTATCATATCCTGTATTAAAAGAGCCAAATGTGCCCGGATTATTTTTCTTCAACACGATATTAATAATGCCTCCTACGCCTTCGGCAGCATATTTTGCAGAGGGATTAGTGATGATTTCGATGTGATCAATCTGATCTCGTTGAAGAGATTGTAAAAATTCAGTGGGATTGCCGGAAAACATCCGGGAATCCTTTCCGTTGATTTGAAGCAGGAAATGGCTGGATCCCTTCAGCTGAATGGTACTACCACCGCTAATACTCACCAGTGGTGCCATACCCAGGATTTCCAATCCGTTCCGCCCCATGGTGCGGGGGTCGTTCTGCACGGCATAGACAATCATGCCGGGCCGGAATTGCAAGACAAGTTTGCTGGCCGTTATTTGTATTGGCGAGAGGGTCGTGTTGCTGCGCGAAAGCAGCACAACACCCATTGCATATCTGGGATTGCCGGATGGAAGAAAAATGTTTAGCTGTTGGGTGGCATAACCGATATAAGATATAGCCATGAGATAGTGACCCGTATCTGCCTGCAGAGAAAAATATCCCATGCTATCTGTGGTAGTGGCGCCAATGAGCTTGCCCTGCTGATATGGCGATCGAAGGATAACAGATGCAAACACGAGTGGATGCCGATCTGTGGAATCCATCACCCGGCCTTGAATCTGAATCTGGGCATTCGTGTAAAGAAAAGATAGGGAAAACAAAATAACTAAGTATAGTTTTACAGAACTTAAGTATAGTTTCACAGACATGTGAATTATAAATTTTATTTTGCGTATACAACTATTT
>JADGHY010000228.1 GCA_019683625.1 Thermoflavifilum sp.
CATGTGTATCCCTCACCAAGCTTAACGGTTGAATGCCAGATAGAATGAGTTGTGCATGTACAAAAGTCTTATCTGCTAAGTACATCTTTTTAGGTAAATGATTTTCTTCATTTCATTTTGCTGACCAAATCTCTATTCAATTTTTTCTATTATTTGTGAATATTGCTTTTAGATAATAGTTTAGCCGCATCCATTTAAGGTGAGGCAGTTATATGTGGTTAGGCATTTATTCATGCTTTTTGTAGGGCTTGTTCCAGGTCGGCTATCAAATCATTTATGTCTTCAATACCCACACTCAGCCGAATCAGCGAATCGGAAAGGCCGGCTTTTATCCGTTCTTCCCGAGGAATAGAAGCATGGGTCATGGAAGCAGGATGACCGATTAATGATTCTACCCCGCCAAGGCTTTCAGCTAATGCAAACAATTGGGTTGATGAGAGCACACGATGAGCTGTTTCCAAGCGATCATCGTGTAATGTAAACGACATCATGGCGCCATAATCACGCATTTGTTTACGGGCAATCTCATGATTGGGATGATCGGTAAATCCGCACCAGTTCACCTGTTTCACTTTGGGATGCTGGCGAAGATAATGGGCTATCTGACGGGCATTCTCACAATGCCGTTGCATACGCACATGCAAGGTCTTCAAACCTCTTAATACCAGCCAACAATCGTGCGGACCAGGCACGGCCCCCACACTGTTCTGGATAAAATGCAGTTGATCTGCCAGCTCCGCATCTTTTACCACCACCACACCCAGTACCACATCACTATGCCCTCCTAAATATTTCGTGGCAGAATGTACCACTATATCGGCCCCTAAATCAAGGGGATGCTGCAACCAGGGTGAGGCAAATGTATTATCCACACACAATAAAGCCCGATGGGCATGGGCTATTTCAGCACAGGCCTGAATATCCACAATGCGAAGCAGCGGATTGGTAGGGGTTTCAACCCAAATTAACTTCGTTTGATGGTCTATCACCTGCTCCAGCCGGCTTGCATCCTGCAAATCCACAAACTGAAATTGAATTCCATATTTTGCAAACAAGCGGGTAAACAGGCGATAACTGCCACCGTACAAATCATTTGAGGCAATTACGCGATCGCCCGGGTGCAGTGTATGCAGGATGGCTTCTATGGCGGCCATACCACTGCTAAAGGCTATGCCGTGGCTTCCGTTTTCAATTGCAGCCATTGCTTTTTCCAGCACGGTACGCGTAGGGTTCTGGGTGCGAGCATATTCATATCCTTTATGCTTGCCCGGTGCCTGCTGCACGTAAGTAGAGGTTTGGTAAATAGGCGTCATGATGGCACCTGTGGAAGGATCTGGCTCCACGCCCGCATGAATAAGTTTAGTGGCTAATTGCATAGGTTATGAATTCAAGGCTATTTCCCAAAGATAAGGCAGGTATTCGTCATATCCCCTCTTCTTGTCATTTCGAGCGAAGCGAGAAATCTGGTGAAGAGTGCTTCCGTCATTCCGAGCGAAGCGAGGAACCTGCTGAATAATGGCACAAAGCCCAACGCGAGAAATCTGGTGAAGAGTGCTTCCGTCATTCCGAGCGAAGCGAGGAACCTGGTGAAGAATGGCACCCCACCCATCAACTGCGTTCCGTTAATGACCAGATCCCTCCCCCGGCTTAGCCGGGGTCGGGATTAGGACGTAAAAAAGCGTCATTCCGAGCGAAGCGAGGAACCTGGTGAATAATGGCACAAAGCCCAACGCGAGAAATCTGGTGAGCAGCGGCACCCCACCCATCAACTGCCTTCCGTTAATGACCAGATCCCTCCCCCGGCTTAGCCGGGGTCGGGATTAGGACGTAAAAAAGGCGTCATTTCGAGCGAAGCGAGAAATCTGGTGAGGAGTGCTCCCGTCATTCCGAGCGAAGCGAGGAACCTGGTGAATAATGGCACAAAGCCACTACGGAAATAACTCCTTTATTTTCCGGAAAGGAGTCGAAAGGCCCCACCAGAAGCGTCGGGAAAAGGGTATATCCTTTGAAGGTTTAAACAAATGCGAAGTATCTATTTCCGCATCAGCCGGAAAATGATGCAATACAGGTTCTGCAAATCCAAATGCAGAAAGGCCCCTCAAGGGATATATATTTTCACGCAGGCGATATTCAAACGGAGGACGAGGCCATGCCGTGAGCCAGGCCGACGGTGCACTTTCATTATGCAGCCTATCCATTGCCGTAATAGCATAGGCATAATTGATATCAGGCAAAGCACTGGTATCGTTAAAATGATACAATATGTGGCTTGCTGATGTGGATGGATCTGCCGGTACAACAGCCACAATATGCCTAGGATCATTGAAATCTGCCCGAACAACATGAGCAGGGAAACGATAAATCACATAGTAGTACACGGTACGGGTAGTATCGGTATTTTCCCACCAGAGCGTAAATCCTTTATCAGCCGGGGTAATCATCAGCAATTTCGGCGAAGCGGGAGCGGTGCTGTCTTTCCAAGGCATGGGAGGAACCAGGGCAGGATAGCGATAAAAATGATGCCGCAGAGAATCACAAAAGCCAAGCGGATTGCGATTGAATACACTGGCACTGAAATATACCTGTCCTTCCACTTGCGGATAACTTCGGCTGGCCATCAGTTGCCGAGGCATCTCATCGGGATCATTCCAGGCACCCCGGCTTCCGACACGATATAGTGCCATGCCAATGTACAAAGCCCGGCCATAGCTGTGATGTGCCCACCAGTCGAGCAACACACCATAGTCTGCCGCCCGAAAGCCAAACTCCCAATACAGCTGCGGCACCACATAATCAATCCAACCCATCCGCAACCATTTCAACACATCAGCATATAAATCATCATAATCTGTTTGTCCGGCATAGGTGAGAGATCCTTCCGGATCCCGGCTCTGGTTGCGCCAAACACCAAACGGACTGACGCCAAATTTCACCCAAGGTTTGATAGCTTCAATGCTATCATGAATCATTTCAATAACCGTATCCACATTATGCCGCCGCCAGTCGTCCAGGCTCATGCCCTTGCCATACTGTGCATAGGTGAGCTGATCGGGAAATTCTTTACCTGGAATGCGATACGGATAAAAATAATCATCGAAATGAATGCCATCCACATCATACCGACGCACCACATCCGTGATAATCTGCGTGAGATAATGCCATACTGCCGGTAAGCCCGGGTTAAAGTATAATTTATCGCCATAGGTTAAAAACCATTGCGGAGCCCTTCGGGTGATATGATTTGCCGCCAATTTGCTGGAGTGAATATTAAATACGGCCCGGTATGGGTTCAACCACGCATGAAATTCCATACCCCTTTTGTGGGCTTCTGCAATCATGAACGGTAGCGGATCATAAAGCGGGTATGGTGGCTTACCCTGCTCCCCGCTTAGCCAGTAACTCCATGGTTCATAAGGGGAGGCAAAAAAAGCATCTGCAGCAGGGCGAATCTGCACAAATACCGCATTAATGCCTATCCGTTGCAAACTATCCAGCAGGCGTATGTATTCGGCACGTTGCACATCTGCGGCCAGCCCTGGCTTAGAAGGCCAATCAATGTTTCCCACCGTAGCAATCCACGCCCCCCGCAACTCCCATTTCGGCGGCACCTGCGCCCTCCCGGCCATCTGCCCCGCCATCCACAAACATATCGCCCATCCCAATAATCGTATACCCCGCTTTATGC
>JADGHY010000229.1 GCA_019683625.1 Thermoflavifilum sp.
GCAATACATATATCAGGCTAGATAAATCAATTCCTCCCTGATTCCATGTGTAGGCCAGATATTGCTGGGCAAGATGTGGAATAGATGGATCATTCCCCGGATGCCCTTCAAAATAATCTGCCAACGTATCTGATAAGTGTTTTAATTCATCTGCTGTCTTATCCGGATAAAGCAAGCCTAAGATCATCCTTCGATCTTCCTCATCATATATTTGTTGCAGATGTGTAAATGTTTTTTGTAACATGCTGAAAGCCACTGCATGGAAAGTACCCACCTGAAGATCAACTGCCTGCTTACCCATAGCTGCATACAATCTTTGTTTGATTTCCTCAGCAGCTTTTTGGGTAAATGTAATGCCTAGCATATTGGATGGGTGCACCCCTTTCTGTTGCATTTGATAGATCATCCAGCTAATGAGTGTCCGGGTTTTACCGGTTCCCGGGCCTGCCACAACCAGCACTGCGCCTGAAGCTTCAGATGCTGCAAGCTGATCTGCATCTAATGATATCTGATTGGCAACGGATAAACCTGTCTGATATTTGTCTGCCTGTATTTTTGGCATCTCTTGTGAAAAAGATGTTGCCGATGGTAATGGCTCTGGCTCATCTACAAACAAGGCACGCATGCTGAGCCGATGAAGTTCTCCGGGTTGAAAAATCCGAATAATACCATACACGCCATCATAACCAGGCTCACGATACACTTGCTGTTGCCTCATCCTACGGATCGCTTCAGCCAGTATGAAACCTGCTTTCTTTTCAATATCTTCTATAGGCACCTGATGCAACAGCATAAATTCATTCCCAAAACTGGAAATAAGCTGCTGATAATACTGTTGTACGGCTTTACTATTGGGTGAAGATTGCCGGATTTCAGAAAGGATCTCTGGCAACGGAATGATGTACTGAAATGGAGCTGCATCATCAGGCTGCCGAGGCTGCAAGCGATCGGCCAGTGTAATGACCCGGTGCAATACGCCAACTGTTAAAGGTTGCCCGCAATGCGGACATACATTTTTCAAGCGTTCACTTTCTTCGGGCGACAAACACACTTCGCATTTCCGATGGCCGTCCAGATGATATTTTCCTTCTTCCGGGAAAAATTCATACGTACCCAGAAATCCCTTTCGGGTTTTCAAGGCTGCAAACATGGCTTGATAGCTGCGTTCCGTATGAAACAAATTGGCCTCCCTGCCCAGGTTTTGCGGAGAATGTGCATCGGAATTAGAAACCAGGGCGAAACGATCCAATGCACTCCATCGCCAGTTCATTGCGGGGTCAGAAGATAACCCTGTTTCCAAAGCAAAGATATAAGAGATAAGATCGCGGAAACAAGCTTCTATGCTATCATAGCCTGATTTTGAACCAAACGTTGAAAACCAGGGTGTCCAAACATGTGCCGGAATGAGATGCATCTGATCAGATGTCTCCAGCACCATTTCAAGCAAGTCGCGCGAAGCCAGTCCCAATATAGGACGCCCATCTGCAGCCAGATTACCAATCTGTGCAAGCTTGGCATTAAACCGCATGACCGTATTAAAATCCGGTGCAAAAACACAATTGTGGTTTTTGCGTATACGCCCATCAAATTTGTAAATAGAACTAATCTCGGTGGTTAAACAAAACCGAATATCTGTATCTGCACATCGAAAGCCAGCCAAATCTGCCGGCGGATGTTTTAACCGATAAAATCCTGATCCATCCGGTTGCAGCTTTTCCTGCAATTCTTTCAACCAAAGGGGATGTGTGAAATCGCCCGTGCCCACCACATGTATGCCTTTGATTCTTGCCCACTGATACAGGGATTCCGGCGTTAAATCCCGGCTGGTAGCACGGGCATAACGAGAATGCAGATGCAGATCAGCAATGTAAAACATGATGACCAAGATAAAAATTTTATGGCTCCGTTATCTTGTAGAAAACAAATGATCCTGCCGTTTTCATACGCTTGTTTCAGCCTACCGTTATCAGGCGCATGGCAAAAGATCATGACCTGAGGCCATTTTAAAACACTTTGTGCGATGTAGTTAACCTGCAGCAATGTTCTCCTGGTAAAAGCTTTTCTTTCATACATGGATTAGGCACTCATGAAATGAAACCGGTATTTGGGCATAAAAATTACCATTTAACCCTTACTTTTGTAAGGTTAATCGACGCATGAATTCCTTACATCATGAGTGTATTGGTTAATAAACAAAGCAGAGTCATCGTTCAGGGTTTCACCGGTACAGAAGGTACTTTCCACGCTACACAGATGATTGAATATGGCACCCAGGTAGTTGGGGGCGTTACTCCTGGCAAGGGAGGTAAGATGCATCTGGACCGGCCGGTTTTCAATACCGTGGAAGAAGCAGTGAAAGCTACGCAGGCGAATGTATCCATCATCTTTGTACCGCCAGCATTTGCAGCCGATGCTATTTTAGAAGCCGCTTTTGCGGGCATACCCCTGGTAGTTTGCATCACCGAAGGCATTCCCGTGCAAGACATGGTGAAGGTGAAACACATGCTCAAGAGCACTTCCACGCGGCTGATCGGGCCCAATTGTCCGGGAGTAATCTCTTCTGATGAAGCCAAAGTGGGTATCATGCCAGGTTTTGTGTTTAAAAAAGGTCCTGTAGGCATAGTTTCCCGCTCTGGCACGCTCACCTATGAAGCTGCCGATCAGGTGGTAAAAGCTGGCCTGGGCATCAGCACAGCCATTGGCATCGGCGGCGATCCCATCATTGGCACTTCCACACGGGAAGCCATTCAGTTGTTTATGGACGACGAAGAAACCCAAGCCATCGTGATGATTGGCGAAATCGGAGGAAATATGGAAGCCGAAGCCGCCCAATGGGCAAAACAACATGCTACAAAACCTATCGTTGGTTTCATAGCCGGACAAACGGCTCCTCCCGGCCGCCGCATGGGCCACGCAGGAGCCATTGTGGGCGGCGCAGCAGACACGGCAGCAGCCAAAATGGCCATCATGCGCGAATGTGGTATCCATGTGGTGGAAAGTCCAGCCGATATTGGCAAAACAGTAGCCCAGGTATTGTCCATTCACGCTTCTTAACCCATTTGCCGGATTGTATATGACAGATTATCCGCTCCCGCAGGCAAGCTGGGACGATTTTACCCGACTCGACATCCGCGTAGGAACAATCGTAAAAGCCCAACCCTTTCCCGAAGCCCGTAAGCCGGCTTATCAGCTGTGGATCGACTTTGGCCCTCTCGGCACCAAATCCTCATCGGCCCAGATTACCCGCTTGTATCAACCTGAAACCCTAATTGGCAAACAGGTCATTGCTGTGGTCAATTTTCCACCGAAAAAAATTGCCCATTTCTCCAGTGAATGCCTTATCCTGGGCGTGATGGCCTCGGGCCAGGAAGTTATTTTGCTTCAGCCCGAACGCCCCGTGCCTAACGGATTGCGTATCGGTTAATTTACCTGCGGACAGACTGATTATCAGATGATGAGGAAAGTGACTGCTCGGCTGGCTCAGAAGCCGCCGATGCAGAGGATGCCGGCCTGTGCAGCCAACGCTTTTGAAACAATAAAATAGCGATAACCCCAACAGAAATAGATGCATCGGAAATATTAAACACCGGCTGGAAAAAAATAAAATAATCCCCTCCTTTAAAAGGAATCCATCTGGGTAAAAAACCCTCATAAATAGGGAAATACAAC
>JADGHY010000230.1 GCA_019683625.1 Thermoflavifilum sp.
GAAATCATTACTTTCCGGCAGGCCTTACATCCTTATCTGCAGCGGGTGCCCTGGGTGGAGCTTGGGATTAACCTGATGCTGGGAGCCCGTGCCGACCAGCCCATCCGTGGCCAACAGATGATGTTTTTACCCGATTCCCTGGAATGGGCCCTTTCGCAAGCCAGCTTTGCTGGCAAGCCCATCGTAAAGGAGCAGCTCACCATTTATCAACCTCATCATCAACCCGATGACAATGGGCTATTTTCCCCCTGGTTGGTGATGTTGCTCATCGGCATGTTTTTCGTTTTTTACACCTGGCAGGTCAACCTTTTTAAGCCTGCCTTCGTTATCTACGTAGATAAGATTTGTTTTTTTCTGGTGGGAGCAGTCGGTACATTTTTAGCATTTATGTGGTGGGGCACCAATCATAGCATGACCAAAGCCAATGATCAGCTCATCTGGGCATCACCTCTTTATGTGCCTTTGGCGATATCCTTAAACAGATATAGGCGATGGGTGAAGATGTTTGCAGGCTTTATGGCCTTGCTCACCGGAGCCTTTCTGGTTGTGGGATGGTTGCTTCCTCAAAAACCTATTCCTGCACTTATCCCGTTTTTAATTGGTATCTTTATTAGGTTAATGGCCATTTATCGCGGACAGCCCCCTTATCGGGTCGTTCATCATTAAGCCGTTGGATATGCAGAAATTATGGATGCATCCGCGCTTTGGGCAGGTGAGCTACGAAGATGCCGGTACCGGTCCTGCTTTGGTGTTACTGCACGGATTCCCTTTTAGCAGCAGCATATTTCAGCAGCTTGTTGAGGCTTTGGCGGGCACTTATCGGCTCATTGCACCCGACTTCCCGGGTGCCGGAAGCACCTCGGCTCTTTCCCGGCCCGAAGAAGCCAGCATGGAAATGCTCGCCGATCTGGTGAAAATGATTTTGGATCAGGAAAAAGTGCAACAATGTGTGTTAACGGGGCATTCCATGGGCGGATATGTGGCCTTAGCCTTTGCGGCAGCTTTTCCCGAACGCCTGAAAGGCCTGTGCCTGTTGCATTCTACGGCTTATGATGATAGCGAAGAAAAAAAACAGGCGCGCATCCGTTCCATTCAGTTTATCCAGACCCATGGCAGTGAGCTGTTTTTAAAGCAAATGGTGCCCGGGCTGTTTGCCTCTCATTTTGCACACACCCATTCGGAATTAGTGAACCAAATCGTAAAACAAAGCCAACGCATACCTGCAGAGATGCTTATCGGTTATTACAAGGCCATGTTAAAACGGCCCGATCGCAGTTATGTGTTGCGCACCCTCAAAGTGCCTGTGGCCTTCATATTTGGAAAAGAAGATGCTAGCCTGTTGCTCGAACAGGCGTTGACACAGGTAAGCCTGCCCAGCGATAGCACCGTTCATATCCTGGAACAAACCGGCCACATGAGCATGCTGGAACAGCCCAGGTTGTGGCGCTTGTTGCATTATTTCATGGATTATTGTGAAACCTGCCTTGCCGGCAAAACATAACCTGAGTCTATGCGCCGATGGTTGAGGATAGCGTTTTGGCTGGCGATATCGCTTCGCCCGGCAGTGGCGCATCATATCATCGGGGGAGTCATGTATTATGACTATGTAGGCAAAGATAATCAGGGCAATGTCCGGTATAATATACACCTGCTGCTATACCGCGGTTGCGAACCTGTGGATGATAACCATGCCGATCTGGACAGCCAAATCTATCTGACCATTTTTGATAAGGATAACAATAACGCTGTGTTTGGTACGGTACTGGTTAATCTTAGCAAACGGGAATATCGGAGCGATCAGCATGTAGATCCTTGCATCGTCAATCCGCCTACACCCTGTTATCAGATCGGGCATTATGATGCATTGATTACTTTGCCCGTTAATGAGAATGGTTATGTGATAGCTTATCAGCGGTGTTGCCGGAACGATTTAATCGTGAATGCGTATTTACCCAGGGAAGGTGCTACTTATTTTGTGGAAATACCCGGACAGGCCAGCGGCGTGATAGGCGATAACAGTCCGCGTTTTGACCGGGAAGAGGCTATTTTAATTTGTGCCAATGGCAAGTTCAGTTACGATTATTCGGCCGTAGATCCGGATAAGGATTCGCTCAGCTATGCCTTCGTTGCCGCATACGGGGGTGCGGGTTATGGCGATGTGGCGCCGGCTGTGGCCGATCCGCCGCCTTATCAGCCCTTGCCTTATGTGGCGCCTTACAGTGCAACGTTTCCCATGGGTTCGCAGGTAAATATTGATCCCAAGACGGGCATCATTTCAGGCATTGCTCCTCCGGCAGGCACTTATGTGATTTGTGTGCGCGTCAATGAATATCGCAGGGGCAAGCTCATCGGCTATATTTTCAAAGATTTTCATCTCGATGTCACCAATTGCCATCGGGTGGTGACAGCCAGCATCCCGGCTTCATTCAATAAATGTGAAAGCTTTACCCTTTCGTTTGCCAACAACAGCACCCCTGGCCGCACCTATCTATGGGATTTTGGGGATGGCACCACTTCCACGGTATACCAGCCCACCCATACGTATGCAGATACGGGTACTTATTTGGTGAAATTAAGGGTTGACCCTGGTTCGGCTTGTGGCGACAGCGCGACCAGTTTGGCAAGGGTGTATCCGGTGTTAAAACCTCAATTTGGTTTTGCTGGTCATTGTACTTCCGCACCCATTGCATTCACCGACCTATCTACCTCCACCTCGGGAAATATTAATTACTGGCGTTGGGATTTTGGGAATGGGGATACGTCCAGTGAGCCCAATCCGCAATATCAATATGCCCAGGCCAGCACGTACAGGGTGGTGCTCACGGTAGGAAATGACAAAGGTTGCATGAATGCCGATACCCAGCAGGTATTGGTCTATCAGGCCCCGCCCATTCAGCTTACGCCCGACACGGATCTGTGTTACCGGGATACAATCTCTTTGCCGGCAAGCACCCTCACCCCAGGCAATTTTAGCTGGTCGCCGCTCTATCATTTGCTCAACCCCAACTCAGCCGCTCCGCGCACCTATGCCCGGAAAGACACGACTTATTATGTGCGGTTTACCGATGCCAATGGCTGTTGGAATGTGGATTCCATCCGCGTGCGGGTAAAAAACACCATTCAGGTAAAAGCTGCTGCCGATACCACCATCTGCACGGGTGATCCCGTAACCCTTTCGGCCATCAGCGATGGGAGGTATGTGTTTACCTGGGAAATTCCGCCGGGCCAGACTATTGCCCATCAACAAGATACCAGTTATGTGCCCACAGCTTCTGCTGCGTTTGTGGTGCATGCCCAGCTGCAAAGCTGCACGGCTCAGGATACCATGCAGGTGCGTCTGGTGAATTATCCCCTGCACGAGCCTTTCCGGATGTTCAGCATTTGCTATGGCGACTCGGCCAGGCTCGATGCGGCCAATGCAGTCTTTTATGCCTGGTCGCCGGCGGCAACGGTTGACCAGCCTACTCAGCCGCATACCATGGCTCATCCCACCGATACCACCCTGTATATCGTGAGTAAAATTGACACGGTAGGCTGTCCTAAACCTACCTTCGACAGTATCCAGGTAAATGTGATTCCCCCCGTGCGGGTATTTGCCGGAAATGATACCTTGATCACCTTGGG
>JADGHY010000231.1 GCA_019683625.1 Thermoflavifilum sp.
ATCTGCAGCAAACAAGTGAGTGAATCTTCCCGGCTTAATCCTTTTAGTAATTCATTATCTGCTTCGGTAAATGGCACTTGCCATCGGGTGGTAATTTGCTTCCAGGATAAAAAATGATAATGTGCGGTATTGACCAATACACCATCTAAATCGAAAATACAGGCTTCTGGGAAATGTTTATGCATTTGTTTCTCGTTTTAAGGTTTTAGTTGCCAGACTAATGAACCATACGGTGCCAGCTGAAATTGAGAAATATCTTCAATGGTTTGGTGGTGCAATACATCATAAGCGTGATGATATCCATGCAAGCGTGCTGCAAAACGATCCGTGGAAACAGATACTGGATCTGCATTTCCATTCACTGCAATCATCACCGTTTCACTTGAGGTGTAACGGAAATACACATACACATTTGCCTCGGGAAGATATTGCATGAGCTTGCCATACCGCAGGGCCTCACTTTGTTGGCGGAACTGGGCCAGGTTCTGAATGAAATGAAAGGCCATGTTTTCGGTATCTGTTCTGCCGGTTTCGGTAAATTTATTCACCGCATCATCGGGCCATCCGCCCGGGAAATCTTTTCTCACCAATCCATCGGGTGCAGATACACCTTTCATTAAAATTTCATCACCATAATACATCTGAGGTATGCCCCGCGAAGTAAGCAGCAAAGTAAAAGCCGATTCAAACTTACGGATATCCTGTCCCACTATGGAATAAATGCGGCTCATATCATGGTTATCCAGGAATATCACATTTTTCATGGGATCTTCATACACAAAATCCTGTGCAAGCGTCAGATAAGGTTCCACCACACCGGATGTCCATCCGTTCTTTTCGGTGAAGGCATGTTGTACGGCAAAGCACCATTGGAAATCGCACACACCGGGCAAATTAGCATGATAGGGAATGTGCAATTTGTTACGCACAAAATAAGCTTGTGGCAATACGCCATGCACCCAGGTTTCGCCGAACAGATGCAGGCGGGGAAATTCGCGAAGCAAGGCTGCATTGAAGCGATTCATAAAATCGAGATCGCAATAAATGTAAGTATCAATCCGGAAAGCATCCACCCCGGCATATTCCACCCACCAAATGGCATTTTGGATGAGATAATTGGCCAGATAGGGATTGCGTTGATTCAGGTCGGGCATAAAAGGCGTGAACCAACCATCGCTCATTTGTTTTTGATCAGATGCAGCAGCATAGGGATCGAACAATGGTGATTCGCGATAGGTGGTATTGGTATAATGGGGCCATTGATGTAACCAGTCATGCATAGGCAGGTCGCGCACAAACCAGTGCTGCTCGCCCACATGGTTCAATACAATATCCTGGATGATTTTGATACCTTTTTGATGGGCTGTTGTGACCAGTTCACGGTACAATGCATTGCTGCCAAGCCGGGGATCCACGCGATAATGATCGGTGAAGGCATAACCATGATAAGAGGCATGCGCTTCATTGTTTTCCAATACGGGTGTCATCCAGATGGCCGTAATACCCAGATTCTTTAGGTAATCCAGATGGTCAATGACACCTTGTAAATCTCCACCATGGCGGGCTGTAAGCGAATCGCGATAAAGCGATTGATCGAGCATACCGGCTACACGGTCGTTTGTGGTATCGCCATTGGCGAAACGATCGGGCATCAGCAAATAGATAAAATCACCCGAGTTGATACCCATAGCTCGGGTTTTGCCATCGCCACGATGGCGGGGATACAGGTGATAAGCGTAAACAAAACTATGTTGTTCATCGAGCCTGAAATGCAGTGGCACCTCGCCGGGCTTTGCATTTGGCTCAATTTGCAGATCCACGAACACATAATGTGGATTCTCCACGTGGTGTACCTGCAGGATCCGAACTCCGGGGTACGAAGTACTCACCTCTGCATGTTGAAGATCATGTTGGGCATGAAACAAAATCTGCAGACGCGACCACTTCATGCCAGTCCACCAAAAAGAGGGACATACGTGATCAAAAAACTCCTGGGCACGCAGTTGGGCGGGCTGAACAAGGGCAAGTGCCAGCGCTGAAACAGACATCATGAGTTTTTTCATGTATATGGATTTAAGAGGTTTCAGGAAGAAAGGATTTTTGTTGCGCAACAGATGAGCGGTGTTTTTGTCGTTGATCATCTTGATCAAATACCAAGAGGTTCATCAAAGCGGCTATAAGCATACATGTGCCTCCGATTAACATGGCATAAATACTTTCGTTATGAAAAAAGAAACGAATCAGAAAGCCCAGCAGCACGGCGGCAACAATTTGCGGGATGACGATAAAAAAATTAAACACCCCCATATAAAACCCCATTTTTTCGGGAGGCAAGGCACCAGCCAGGATGGCATAGGGCATGGTGAGGGTTGAAGCCCAGGCCAGTCCGATGGCCAGCATGGGCCATATCAGCAGCCATTGCTGATGGATGAAATAAATGCTCATCAATCCTACACTTCCTATCAATAAGCATATCAAATGGGTATGGGTACGCTTGATATGGCGGGCAATCCATGGCAGCAGGAATGCCATACATGCTGAAACGCCATTATAAACCGAAAACAAAACCCCCACCCAGTCGCCTGCATCCTGAAAGGCCTGTGATTGCGCATCGGTGGTGTGATAGACCTGCTGCGCTACAGCAGCCGTCGTATAAATCCAGAGCGCAAAAAAGGCAATCCAGGTGAAAAACTGTACCACGGCCAATTGCAACATGGTACGCGGCATTTGCACAAATCCTTTGGCTATTTCCCGGACTCCTTTTACCCACCCGCGGGTCAGTTGTTTCTGGTTTTTCCATGTTACTATATCCTCTGGCGGATATTCGGCAGTGGTGAATACCGTCCAGCTGACGGCTGCAAAAAAGCAGAAGGCACCCAGATAAAAGGCATATTTCACCGAAAGCGGAGTGCCTTCATGTACAGCATTGCTGATGTGCAAGATATGTGACATCAGGTAGGGAAATTGTGAACCCAGCACAGCACCCAGCCCAATGAAAAACGTTTGCATCGCAAAACCTAAGGTCCGTTGAGCAGAGGGTAACCGATCTCCGACAAATGCCCGGAAGGGCTCCATGGTGATGTTAATGGAAGCATCCATGAGCCAGAGCATGACGGCAGCCTGCCAGACGGCTTTGCTGTTGGGCATGGCCACCAGCGCAATGGCAGCCAATAGCGAGCCTACAAAGAAATATGGTCTTCTCCTGCCCCAGAACTTATGCCAGGTGCGATCACTCAGATAACCGATGATGGGTTGCACCAGAAGACCGGTCACAGGAGCAGCGATCCATAAGAGCGGAATGCGATCAACAGAGGCGCCTAATGTCTGGAAAATGCGGCTGGCATTAGCATTCTGCAGGGCAAAGCCAATCTGAATGCCAAAAAATCCTACACTCATGTTCCAGATCTGCCGGAAGCGGAGCCGCGGACGATCAACAGGGGGTGGCATGGGTAATTTTTCTTCCAAGATACGGCAAATAAAAACAAACTTTGCGTAAAAAATACAATAAGGAACTTATTTCCTCAGTTTCAGTTTGATTGGGCAGGAAGAGGTGCGGATGGGGATTTTTCGGGAAAATAAAAAAGCCGCTTCCAAAGAAGCGGCTTTGTGTTGTGG
>JADGHY010000010.1 GCA_019683625.1 Thermoflavifilum sp.
ATTCAATGGCTATTTATGGGTTTGGATGCCGCAAAATTACATTTATCCTGCATCCCAGCATCTTTTAAAATTATTGTTATTCATGCTATCCTGAGTGTGGAAAATTTTTTCGATCACGAATAAAATAAAAACTCATTCCTTGCCAATGAAAAATTAGAGTAGCCCGCGAAAATAAAGGGAACACGACTTTTTTTAATGATTTCGCCTGTATAGTTACCGAAAATCAATGAATTTCTTTATAGCTTTGCCGCATTTGCATGTTTATGCGCATCAGAGAAGTTATTCTTCAGATCATTGATTTTTTCTATTGGCCGGTATTTCGTTCCTGGATACCGTTGCGCACTTTCCGATATTTGTTTTGCGGAAGCTTTTCCAATGCAGTGGATATTGTGATGTACTTTATCAGCTATCATTTTATCTTGCATGAACAGATGCTGCATCTGGGATTCATCACCATCAGTGCACCCATAGCAGCCTTTTTAATGGCCTTCTGTGTGAGCTTTCCCACCGGATTTTCATTATCAAAATTCATAGTATTTCCTGAATCTGATTTGAGCGGGCGCGTGCAGTTGTTCCGTTATTTATTGCTTGTGGGTATTTGCATCATACTGAATTATGTGTTTTTAAAATTATTTGTGAACATACTGCACTGGTATCCCACGCTGGGTAAGGTAGCCACCACATTACTGGTAGCCACGTTCAGCTTTCTCACCCAAAAACATTTCACGTTTCGCATCAGAACTCAGCCGGTATAGCAGTGTTGTGCTGCCCTTGAAAAAGGGTTACTTGCCCTCGAGGAAGCATTTGCGGCAGCGAGGTTCATAAATATCTTTTTCACCGAGCAACACCGTTTGTTCATGAGTGGTTTTGCGATAGGAATAGCTTGCGATATTGCCACAGCGCACACAGATAGCATGGAGTTTGGTGATGTATTCTGCTTTAGCCAGCAAAGCCGGCATGGGCCCGAAGGGACGGCCCTGATAGTCCATATCTAATCCGGCCACGATAACCCTGATCCCCCGGAAAGCAAGCTGGTCACATACCTCAGGCAAACCTTCATCGAAAAACTGGGCTTCATCAATGCCAATCACCTGAGCGTCTCCGCAAAGCAATAACAGCTGGTGGGAATGATGAATGGGAACGGAAGGAATGCTGTTTTCATCATGCGAAACAATATGCTCTTCATGATACCGTACATCAATGGCGGGCTTAAAAATTTGTACTTTTTGCTGGGCAATTTGCACCCGGCGCAAACGACGGATGAGTTCTTCGGTTTTGCCGGAAAACATGGAGCCACAAATGACCTCAATCCAGCCCATATTTTCATTCGGCATGATCGGTTCAATAAACATAATATCCGATTTTTGTATCGTGTTTGAACGAATTTACCATGCAAATTCCACCTGAAATTGGTATCCTCATTGACCGGTTGCATAGCTTAAAAGAGCAACAAGCCGAATTACCCAGCCTGCTAAGCTGCACCCACGAGCTGTATCAACAGCTGTTGCAAGCGATAACCGCTCAACATTTGCAGGCCAGCCAGCCTCGGGCTTCGCGGATATCGGTGATTGCGCCTGAACGCCCAAACTCCGCTGCATCCGGATCAGTGGCTTCGGCACCCGAATCTCCTTCAGTTTCCCCTTTACAAACTCCCCAGCCTACCCAACCCACACCCTTGCTTCAGGAAATCAATGAACGCATCGGCATCCAAACGCCTTCCCTGAACGAGCGCCTTAAACAACCAGCCACCGAATTGGCCGAAAAACTCAGCCACACGCCTATTCCCGACTTGCGCAAAGCCATTGGTATCAACGATCGGTTTCTGTTCCTCACCGAATTGTTTCAGCACGATCAACTGGCCTATGAGCAAGCTATTGAAACCCTTAACCGCTGCGCCTCCTGGGAAGAAGCTCATCAATGGATTACCGATCACCTGCAATCCCGCTACCAATGGCAAATCCACCATCCTGCAGTTCAGGCATTTTTCGACACGGTCAAAAAACGATTCTCCACCAAATAGCGCATAATCCTGCCAGTGGCACCGGCATGGGCTTCCACATAGTTTCTGGCCAATCTGCCCATTTCATCCAGCTTAGCCTCCTTCAGGTTTTGCAACACCCGATCCAGGGACATGCTATCGTTTACCGGAAAGGCTACTCCCAACGATACCAGATCACAGGCTTCCCGGAAATGTTGGTAATGCGGGCCAAAGATCACCGGAATCCCATACACAGCCGCTTCCAGCACATTGTGAATACCTGCCCCGAATCCGCCTCCCACATAAGCCATCCCGCCGTAAGCATATAACCTGGATAATAGTCCCACACGATCTACAATCAGCAAACTATAACCCTCCAGAACCTGTTCTGGCGCAGCTTCCAGGGCACTGAAACGAATCGCTTTCCCAGGCCAGGCCTTGAGCAGCTGTGCAATCCGGTTTTCATGCACTTCATGGGGCACCAGCATCAGGGGGTCTTCTACCGGCTTTTGTCGGGCATAATCCAACCACAATGCCTCATCCTCGGGCCAGCTACTCCCCACCACAATGGCCTTCCGGCCCTGCAGAAAAGCTTCAATCAATCCAGGCCTGGCCGGAGGCTGCCATTGTCGGGCAATCTGCAATACCCGGTCGAATCGGGTATCCCCTCCCACCTCAACCTGATGGATGCCATGCTGCAAAAGCCACTGTTTAGAAAATTCGTCCTGTACAAAAATATAAGTAAACCTCCGCAGCAGCCGCATCAGAAATGGCATGTATAGCGCAGAAAAAAAGGACTGATGCCCAAACCGGGCCGAGATTAGGATACCGGGGATATGCTGCCGGCGGAGTGCCCGAATATATCCATACCAGAAATCATATTTCACAAATAAAGCCAGCTGGGGTTGAAGCCAATGCAAAAAGGCTTCTGCCCGACCCGGTAAATCGGCCGGCAGATAGAGCACCAGATCGGGCAGGGAATCCGTCTTCCGGGCATCATATCCCGAAGGAGAAAAGAAGCTGAGGATGAGAAAAGCATGAGGACAATGTTTGCGAATGGCTTCCAACACGGGCCTGCCCTGTTCATATTCTCCTGCCGAAGCACAATGCATCCAAATCCGCTGCCTGCCTTGCGGAAGTTCCCATGTTGCCATCTGCTGGCGCTGCTGCCGGCGCCCTTCGAGCCAACGCCGGGCCTTGGGCATCCACCAGGCCGCAACCCTGATGCCCAACACGTAAAACCAGATTCCCAGATGATAAAGCCAGCGCATTGCCGGCAAAAATACTCCCTTCCAGCCATAACACGGGCTCATTCGAGTAAATCCCTCTCTTTTGCCGCTCATCCCTCTGCCTGTATTTTAGTAAGTTTGCCTTCCATCTGATAATTGAACCACATCATGCATACGCCCATTCAAATGGTTGACCTGAAAAGGCAATATCAAAAAATTAAAACTGAAATTGACGAAGCCATATCCGAGGTGCTGGAACATTGCACCTTTATCCAGGGGCCTCAGGTGAAGAGATTTGCCGATAATCTGCAACACTATTTGCAAGTGAAACATGTTATTCCCTGCGCCAATGGCACGGATGCCCTGCAGATTGCCTTGATGGCGCTGGAATTGCAACCCGGCGACGAAGTGATTACCCCTTCATTTACCTACATAGCTACAGCTGAAGTCATCGCTTTGCTGAAAGCCAAGCCGGTATTTGTAGATGTGGATCCCCACACGTTTTGCTTAGATCTGGAAGCCGTCAGCCAGGCCATCACCCCGCGGACACGGGCCATTGTGCCCGTGCATTTGTTTGGCCAGAGTGTGGACATGCAACCTTTGCTGGCTTTGGCAGAAGCCCACCAGCTGCCCGTTATTGAAGACAATGCCCAGGCTATTGGCTGCACTTACCGTTTTGCCGATGGTTCTGCCAAAAAAACGGGCACCATGGGGCTCATAGGCTGCACCTCTTTTTTCCCATCCAAAAACCTAGGCGCCTATGGCGATGGCGGGGCTATATGCACCGACGATGATGCACTGGCCGAGAAAATGCGCATGATAGCCAACCATGGCCAAAGTAAACGCTATTACCACGATCTGGTGGGCTGTAATTCCCGACTGGATAGCATACAAGCTGCTATCTTGGATGTGAAACTGCGTTATCTGGATCAATATATTGCTGCTCGCCAGCAAGCTGCAAACCGCTACGATGCCGGCTTTGCAGATATCCCAGCTATCACCGTGCCCTATCGCGCTCCTTATTGTTCCCACGTATTCCATCAATATACCATCCTGGTGCCCCCCGAGCAAAGGGATGCGCTTCAGCAGTATTTATCCCAACAGGGTATCCCTACCATGATTTATTATCCGGTTCCCTGCCACCAGCAAAAAATGTTTAGTTCCCTGCCTTATATTGCCCATTCCCTAAAAACAACCGAATGGCTTTCAGCCCGCGTTTTATCTTTACCCATGCATACAGAACTCGATGAGGCACAACAGGATTTTATCATTGAACATATTCGCCGTTTTTTCACAAAAGCATACCCTCAACAGCCATAACGATCATGTTGCTTATCCACGATGACATGCACTTGCAGCCAGAAATCTTATACCTGTTTCCCTGTCAGGCAAACTTCTGCTTATCAAAATCCATATTTCATTTTAATGGTTTTACATGTAAAATGTTAGCCCCATGAAAATTACAATTGTAGGCACAGGCTATGTAGGCCTGGTTACCGGCACCTGTTTTGCTGAAAGTGGCAATCACGTTAGCTGTGTGGATGTAGATCAGGAAAAAGTAGATAAGTTGAGCCATGGCGTAATCACCATTTATGAGCCTGGGCTGGAAAAGCTTTTCCAGCGCAACCTCCGCGATGGACGACTGCATTTTACCAGTTCCCTGGAAGAAGGTGTTGACGAATCAGACGTGATTTTCCTGGCCTTGCCCACACCTCCCGGTGCAAACGGGGAGGCCGACTTGTCCTATGTCTTACAGGTGGCCGAACAATTAGGCAAATTGTTGAAAAAATATGCTGTCATCGTGGCCAAAAGTACCGTGCCGGTGGGCACCTGTGCCAAGGTCAAGGAAACTGTTTCCCGGCATGCTCGGGTGGAGTTTGATGTGGTTTCTAATCCGGAATTTCTGCGGGAAGGCGTGGCCGTGGAAGATTTCATGAAGCCCGACCGGGTGGTGATTGGAACAGATTCCGAGCGTGCACGCAAAATCATGTATGAATTATATGCTCCTTTTGTGCGGCAAGGCAATCCCATCTTATTCATGGATATCCCTTCTGCCGAACTAACCAAATACGCGGCCAATGCCTTCTTGGCGATGAAGATTTCATTCATGAATGAAATTGCCATTTTATGCGAACGCCTCGGAGCCAATGTGGATATGGTACGAAAAGGCATAGGCAGTGATACCCGTATTGGCAAACGCTTTCTGTTCCCCGGTATTGGTTATGGCGGCAGCTGCTTCCCAAAAGACGTCCAGGCACTGGTACAATCAGCCCGATGTGTGGGATATGATTTTAAAATCCTGCAGGCCGTCATGGAGGTTAACGAACGGCAAAAAACCTACCTGATTCCCTCAATCCTGAAATATTTCAATGGCGATATTCACGGGAAACATTTTGCCGTGTGGGGCCTGGCTTTCAAACCCAATACCGACGATATCCGCGAAGCACCCAGCCTGTATATGATCCGCGAATTGCTTGCCCATGGAGCCACCATCAGGGCCTTTGATCCGGAAGCCATGCATAATGTACGCAAGCAATTAGGCGACCAGATTGAATATGCAAAAGATCAATACCATTGCCTGGAAGGTGCCGATGCCTTGATTATTGCCACCGAATGGAATGAATTCCGTACACCTGACTTCGATCGCATGCGAGCCTTACTGAAACAAAAGGTTATTTTTGATGGCCGAAACCTGTTTGAACTGGAGAAAATGCAGGAAGAGGGAATGCATTATATCAGCATTGGTCGTAAACCGGTTTTGTAAACAGCAAAAGCATCTGCCACCATGGAAAGGAAACGCATTCTCATCACCGGAGCTGCAGGTTTTTTAGGCTCACATCTTTGCGACCGCTTTGTCCAGGAAGGGTTTCACGTGATTGGCATGGATAACCTGCTCACGGGTAGCCTGCGCAATATCGAACATTTGTTCCCCCTGGAAAACTTCGAGTTTTATTATCACGATGTCACGAAATTCGTGCATGTGCCGGGCAAGCTGGATTATATCCTGCATTTTGCTTCTCCGGCAAGCCCTATTGATTATTTGCAAAAGCCCATTCAAACCTTGAAGGTGGGTTCATTAGGCACCCATAATCTGCTGGGACTGGCCAAGGAGAAAAAGGCAAGAATCCTGGTCGCGTCCACCTCAGAGGTCTATGGTGATCCGGAAGTGCATCCGCAACCGGAAGAATATTGGGGGCACGTGAATCCCGTGGGGCCCCGTGGTGTGTATGATGAAGCCAAACGTTTTATGGAATCCATTACCATGGCCTATCATAACTTCCACGGGCTGGAAACCAGGATCGTGCGCATCTTCAACACCTATGGCCCGCGTATGCGCCTCAACGACGGCCGGGCCTTGCCGGCCTTCATGACCCAGGCCCTCACCGGCCAAGACCTCACCGTGTTTGGCGATGGATCCCAAACCCGCTCTTTCTGTTATGTTTCCGATCTGGTAGAAGGCATCTATCGGTTGCTGTTCAGCGATTATCATCTGCCCATGAATATTGGCAATCCGGATGAAATTTCCTTGTTGGATTTTGCAAAAGAAATTCTGGAACTCACGGGCAGCAAACAAAAAATCGTGTTCAAACCTTTGCCAACAGATGATCCCAAACAGCGCCGGCCCGACATCACCAAAGCCCGCACCATTTTAGGTTGGGAACCTAAGGTAAGCCGTCGTGAAGGCTTAAGGCTCACCCTGGAATATTTCAAAAAACATTTGCATGAAAGCTTAGCTTCTTCTCAAAATCCTTAATACCTATGGAAAAAACCATCTTAATTACCGGCGGCGCAGGATTTATTGGCTCACATGTGGTGCGCTGGTTTGTACAACATTATCCCCAATACCACATCCTGAATCTGGATTTGCTTACCTATGCAGGGAATCTGGAAAACCTCGCCGACATTGAACATGAGCCGAACTATCATTTTATCAAGGGAGATATTACCGATGAACATTTTATTGCACAGCTGTTTGCCCAATATCCTATTGATGCGGTAATTCATCTGGCAGCAGAAAGCCATGTCGATCGATCCATCATGGATCCTTTGGCTTTTGTGCGCACCAATGTACTGGGTACTGCCGTCTTGCTCAATGCCTGCCGGCAACATTGGAAAACAGATCCGGACAAACATCTATTTTATCAGGTGTCCACCGATGAAGTGTATGGTTCCCTGGGGCCAACAGGCTATTTCTCAGAACAATCAAAATATGACCCCCGCTCCCCTTATGCAGCTTCCAAAGCCGGAGCCGATCATCTGGTGAGGGCGTATTTTCACACCTATCAACTGCCTGTGGTGATTTCCAATTGCTCAAATAACTATGGGCCTTATCAATTTCCCGAAAAGTTAATTCCATTGGTCATCCGCAACATACAACAGCATAAACCGGTGCCTGTTTACGGAAAAGGAGAAAATGTGCGCGACTGGCTTTGGGTGGAAGATCATGTGCGTGCTATTGACCTGATCTTTCACCGAGGCAAAAGAGGAGAAACATACACGATTGGCGGGCATAATGAATGGAAAAATATTGATCTGGTAAAATTGATTTGCAGATGTATGGATGAAAAATTAGGCCGGCCTCCGGGAAGCAGTGAACAGCTGATTACCTTTGTGAAAGATCGGGCTGGGCACGATTTGCGGTATGCAATTGATGCCTCACGTATCCGCCAGGAGCTGGGTTGGCAGCCTTCTATCAGCTTTGAGGAAGGCATCCGCCGTACCATCGACTGGTATCTTTCTCATCAGGAATGGCTGGAGCATGTGACCAGCGGAAGTTATCAGCAATATTACACCCAACAGTATATTGTGCGCGAACAAACTCAATCTTCTTAAACCATGCCATTTGAAACCACTGCTTTTGAAGGGCTGTTTATCTTCACACCCCGGATATTTTATGATGATAGAGGATATTTTTTCGAAAGCTATAATCAACAATTATTTGCACAATCGGGATATCCCAGCGCATTTGTACAAGACAACCAGGCCTTTTCGCGATATGGCGTAATCCGCGGATTACATTATCAACGCCCTCCTCATGCCCAGTCGAAACTGATTCGTGTGCTGAAAGGAAAAATTTTAGATGTGGTGGTTGATCTTCGCCCCCGTTCTGCAACATTTCGCAGAGTGTTTGCTATTGAATTGAGTGAAGAGAATAAAAAACAACTTTTTGTTCCTAAAGGATTTGCTCATGGCTACGCAGTGCTTTCTGAAACGGCTGAAGTGCTGTATAAATGTGATGCATTTTACCATCCCGAAAGTGAAGAGGGCTTGCGATACAATGATCCGGATTTAAACATTGATTGGAAAATACCTGTTGCCCAACAGATCATTAGCCAAAAGGATCAGCAACTTCCTCTCCTGCAGCAAATACCGACATACGACACCTGGTAGCATGAGGTATGGGTGTTGTTTGGCAGCAAATCAAAAACCTCCTGTTCACATGAACAGGAGGTTTTTGCTATTGACGGGAATCCGACGTCTTATTCTTCTTCATCAAACTGGTAGCCCTGTCGGCTGGATTGCAGGATATCATATTCTTCCTTGGAACCCACGATCAGGTTTTCGAACTCACGCAATCCGGTTCCGGCAGGTATCAGATGGCCGGTAATCACATTTTCTTTCAGGCCCAACATTTCATCGGTCTTACCGGTAATAGCTGCCTGAGAGAGGACTTTGGTGGTTTCCTGGAAGGATGCAGCCGATATCCAGCTGTTGGTGCCCAGCGAGGCGCGGGTAATACCCAGCAGGGAAGGACTGGATGTGGCCGGGCGGGCATCGCGATATTCCACCAGTTTTTTATCGGCACGGCGCAGCATGGAGTTTTCATCCCTTAGTTGCCTCAAGGTAACGATCTGTCCGGCTTTCAGGTTGGTAGAATCACCTGGATCGGTGACCACCTTCTTGTCGAACAATGCATCATTGGCTTCGAGGAATTCAAATTTATCCACCAGGTCTCCTTCGAGGAAATGGGTATCTCCCGGATCTTCAATGGTTACCTTGCGCATCATCTGCCTTACGATGACCTCAATATGCTTATCGTTCAGCTTCACACCTTGCAGGCGATACACTTCCTGGATTTCATTAACCAGATATTCCTGAACAGCGTAAGGACCTTTAATGGCCAGGATATCGGAAGGACTGATGGCTCCATCGGAAAGCGGCGTACCTGCTTTCACAAAATCTCCATCCTGCACCAGGATATGCCGGGTTAAGGGCACCAAGTATTTCTTCACCTGCCCTTCCTTGGATTCGATGATGATTTCACGATTCCCACGCTTCACACTACCAAAGCTTACCACCCCATCGATTTCTGCCACGATGGCTGGATTGGATGGGTTGCGGGCTTCGAATAACTCGGTTACGCGTGGCAAACCACCGGTGATATCACGCATTTTACCAATTACCCGTGGAATCTTCACCAGTACTTGCCCGGCTTTTACCTGATCTCCGTCGTTGACATTGATATGAGAACCTACCGGCAGGTTATAAATCTTGCTTTCCTTGCCTTTTTCGACGATCAAGCTGGGGATTTTGTTTTTGTCGCGGCTTTCGATCACCACTTTTTCGCGGTGGCCAGTCTGTTCATCGGCTTCTTCACGGTAGGTCACCCCCTCTATCACGTTTTCAAACCTCACCTTACCGCCGATTTCAGAGATGATGACCGCGTTGTAGGGATCCCAGGTACAGATGACATCGCCTTTTTTGATGGCCTGCCCTTCTTTCACCAGCAAGGTGGAACCATAGGGAATATTGTGTGTGGTGAGCAGGCGATCTGCCTTGGGATCCACGATTCTCAACTCGCCCATCCGACCAATGACTACCTGTACTTTTTCGCCTTCATTGTTTTCATAGCTCACGGTACGCAATCCATCAAAATGCACTACCCCGTCAAAATGAGAGGTGAGCTTAGATTCAACCGTAGCCGATCCGGCCACGCCACCCACGTGGAAGGTACGGAGCGTGAGCTGGGTACCGGGCTCGCCGATGGATTGGGCTGCAATGATACCCACCACATCGCCTTTTTGCGCCAGTTGTCCGGTAGCCAGGTTCTGCCCATAACATTTCACACACACTCCTCTGCGGCTTTCGCAGGTGAGCACCGAACGAATCTCTACGGATTCGATACCGCTATCCTCAATCTTGCGGGCAATTTCTTCGGTAATCATTTCGCCGGCGGGCACAATAAGCTCATCGGTATGGGGATGATAGATGTCGTGGAGAGAGACGCGGCCCAGGATCCTGTCGAAGAGCGATTCAACAACTTCTTCATTATCCTTAATGGCAGAAATGGATATGCCGCGCAGGGTACCACAATCTTCTTCTGTAATCACCACATCGTGGGCAACATCCACCAGACGGCGCGTGAGGTATCCGGCATCTGCTGTCTTTAGCGCCGTATCGGCAAGACCTTTGCGGGCGCCGTGAGTGGAAATAAAGTATTCCAATACGCTCAATCCGTCCTTGAAGTTGGAAAGAATGGGGTTTTCCACGATTTCAGAGCCGGTGGAACCGCTTTTTCTGGGCTTAGCCATCAGCCCCCTGATACCCGCCAGCTGCTTAATCTGTTGTTTCGATCCGCGGGCACCGGAGTCGAGCATCATGAACACGGAATTAAACCCTTTCTGATCGGCTGCCAGCTCCTGAATCAGCGATTCCGTGATTTTGGTATCCACACGCGACCAGATATCGACGATTTGGTTGTAGCGTTCGTTATTGGTGATCAAACCCATGTTGTAATTTTCCCACACCTCTTCCACTTCGGCCATAGCATTCTCAATCAAGCTTTCCTTGATCTTGGGCACAATAAGATCGTTGATGCTGAAGGAAAGCCCACCTTTATAAGCCATCCGATAGCCAAGTTCCTTGATGTCGTCGAGGAATTTGGCCGTAGTGGGCACGTCGGTGAGCTTGATGATATCGCCAATGATTTCCCGCAGGGATTTCTTGGTCAGCAGGGCATTAATGAAACCTACTTCTTTCGGTACGGTTTGGTTGAAAATGACACGTCCGACGGTGGTTTCAATGAGTTGTTTTTCCAGATTGCCTTCCGCATTGCGCACCATGGCCCTTACCTTGATCCAGGCGTGGAGGTCAATCTTCCCTTCATTATAGGCAATAATCACTTCTTCCGGGGAGTAGAAGATTTTCCCTTCGCCTCTGACGGGATCATCGGGTGTGGAACGCTTGCCTTTGGTAATATAATACAATCCCAACACCATATCCTGGGAAGGCAGGGTGATGGGGGTACCATTCTGGGGATTCAGGATGTTGTGAGAAGAAAGCATCAACAGCTGAGCTTCCAGGATGGCTGCATTGCTCAGAGGCACGTGCACGGCCATCTGGTCGCCGTCGAAGTCAGCGTTAAAGGCTGTACAGGTGAGCGGATGCAGCTGGATGGCTTTCCCTTCGATGAGCTTGGGTTGAAAAGCCTGGATGGAAAGACGGTGCAGGGTCGGGGCGCGGTTGAGCAGCACGGGATGGCCTTTTAGGATGTTTTCCAAAATATCCCAGATCACGGCATCCTTCCGCTCAACAAGTTTTTTGGCCGATTTCACCGTTTTCACTATACCCCTTTCAATGAGCTTGCGGATGATAAAAGGCTTAAAAAGCTCGGCTGCCATATCTTTTGGCAGGCCACATTCGTGCAGCTTCAGTTCAGGGCCTACCACAATAACCGAACGACCGGAATAGTCAACCCTTTTCCCTAAGAGGTTCTGGCGGAAGCGGCCTTGCTTGCCTTTCAATACATCACTCAACGACTTCAAGGCCCGGCCGCCTTCGGCTTTCACCGCATTGGACTTGCGGCTGTTATCGAACAGCGAGTCCACTGCCTCCTGAAGCATGCGTTTTTCATTGCGCAAAATCACTTCAGGAGCCTTGATTTCAATTAATCGTTTCAACCGATTATTGCGGATGATGACCCTGCGATACAGGTCGTTCAGGTCGGAAGAAGCAAAGCGGCCTCCATCCAGGGGCACCAAAGGCCTTAATTCGGGCGGAATCACGGGAATATATTGCATGACCATCCATTCCGGGCGGTTTTCAATATGCTGATTGGCTTCCCGGAAGGCTTCCACCACGCTCAGGCGCTTCAGGGCTTCAGCCTTGCGCTGTTGAGAGGTTTCGGTTGCAGCCTGATTGCGCAGGGCATAAGAAAGCTCATCCAGGTTGATGCGGGCCAGCAACATCTGAATGGCTTCAGCCCCCATTTTAGCAATAAATTTCTTCGGATCGTCGTCGGGCAAGAGTTGATTGTCTTTGGGAAGAGAATCAATGATTTCCAGATATTCTTCTTCCGTCAGCAGATCCATGACGTTCAACCCCTTATCTTGCCGGATGCCGGGTTGGATAACCACATAGCGTTCATAGTAGATGATGGATTCCAGTTTTTTGGACGAAAGCCCCAGCAGATATCCGATTTTATTGGGCAAAGACTTGAAGTACCAGATATGCACTACAGGCACCACCAGCTTAATATGGCCCATCCGCTCCCGGCGTACCTTTTTCTCGGTCACTTCCACCCCACAACGGTCGCAGACAATCCCCTTGTAGCGAATGCGTTTGTATTTGCCACAGTAACACTCATAGTCTTTCACCGGACCAAAAATCCGTTCACAGAAAAGCCCATCGCGCTCGGGTTTGTAAGTACGGTAATTGATGGTTTCCGGCTTCAACACCTCACCATAAGACCGCTCCAGAATAGAATCCGGAGATGCCAGGCTGATGGTTACCTTGCTAAAATTTGGCTTGGGACGATTTTCTTTTTTCAAAGCCATGATATGAATGGTTTAACATGAAATCAATACCAATTATTCGAATGTGAGCTCCAGGCCTAAGCCCCTCAGTTCATGTACCAGCACATTGAACGATTCCGGCACACCGGGCTTGGGAATATTATCGCCTTTCACGATGGCCTCATAGGCTTTGGCACGGCCCACGATATCGTCGGATTTGATGGTAAGCATTTCCTGAAGGGTATGGGCAGCACCATAAGCTTCCAGGGCCCACACTTCCATTTCTCCAAACCGCTGACCACCGAATTGTGCCTTACCACCTAAGGGTTGCTGGGTAATGAGGCTGTAGGGCCCAATGGAACGGGCATGCATCTTATCATCTACCAGATGGTGAAGCTTCATCATGTAAATAACACCTACAGTGGCTTTCTGATGGAAGCGCTCGCCGGTTTCCCCGTCGTAGAGATAGGTATGGCCAAAGGTAGGCAATCCGGCTTCTTCAACTTCCCGGGCAATTTCTTCCGGAGTGGCTCCATCGAAAATGGGCGTGGCGTATTTTTTCCCTAATTTCCAACCAGCCCATCCCAGCACCGTTTCATAGATCTGGCCAATGTTCATACGAGAAGGTACCCCCAGGGGATTCAACACAATATCTACGGGTGTACCATCTTCCAGGAAAGGCATGTCTTCCACCCGGACAATCTTGGCTACAATGCCTTTGTTTCCATGACGGCCGGCCATTTTATCGCCCACCTTTAGTTTGCGCTTGGAAGCCAGATACACTTTTGCCAGCCTGAGCACACCGGGAGGAAGCTCATCGCCAATGGAGATATTGAATTTCTCGCGTTTGTAACGGCCCAGCTCTTCGTTGTATTTAATGTTGTAATTGTGCAGCAGTGTATTTACCAACTCATTCACCTCTTCGTTGGGTGTCCAGCCGAGGGGGTTCACATTTTGATAATCTATGGCAGCCAGGTTTTTGGCCGTGAATTTTGCACCTTTGGGAATCAGCACTTCCCCGAAATTGTTGGTTACGCCGGCCGATACCTGGTCTTTCAGCAATTGCTGCAATTTCTCCAGCAGGATTTGATTCAGTTCTTCCACATTTTTCTGGTGCATTTTCTCCAGCTTTTCCAGTGCTGCTTTTTCACGCAGCTTGGAGTTTTTGTCTTTTTTAGCCCTGGAGAAAAGTTTTTTGTTAATCACCACGCCTTCTATGGAAGGAGGCACTTTCAGCGAAGCATCCTTGGCATCGCCGGCCTTGTCGCCAAAGATAGCGCGCAGCAAGCGTTCTTCCGGGGTAGGATCAGATTCTCCTTTGGGCGTGATTTTCCCGATTAAAATATCTCCTTCTTTTACCCATGCCCCTACCCGAATGATGCCGTTTTCATCGAGGTCTTTGGTAGCTTCCTCGCTCACATTGGGTATATCGGCCGTGAGTTCTTCGGGACCGAGTTTAGTGTCGCGCACTTCCAGCTCAAATTCTTCGATATGAATGGAAGTGAAAAGGTCTTCCCGAACCACACGTTCCGAAATCACAATTGCGTCTTCGAAGTTATATCCCTTCCAGGGCATGAAGGCCACCATGAGGTTGCGGCCCAAAGCCAGCTCTCCTCCCTGGGTTGCATATCCCTCGGTGAGGAAGTCTCCGGCTTTTACTGTCTGGCCTTTTTTCACACAAGGTTTCAGGTTGATACAGGTCGACTGGTTGGTTTTGGTGAATTTGGTGAGCTTATACACTTTCAGATCATCTTCAAAACTCACCAGCCGCTGGGTATCGTTGCGTTTATACCGTACATGAATTTCATTGGCGTCCACATATTCCACTACACCATCTCCCTCGGCAGTGATCTGGGTGCGGGAATCGCGGGCAGCCACAGCTTCCAGACCCGTACCCACGATAGGTACTTCCGGACGCAGCAGGGGCACGGCCTGGCGTTGCATGTTAGAGCCCATCAGGGCGCGGTTGGCATCGTCGTGTTCCAGGAATGGAATCAGCGAAGCGCTTAATCCCACGATCTGATTGGGCGCGATATCCATATATTGTACCTCATTCTTATCCAGTACGGGAAAATCGCCCATTTCGCGGGCCTTGACCCGATCGTTAAGAAAGTGTCCATCTTTGTCCAATGGTGCGTTAGCCTGGGCAATCTTCACCAGGTCTTCCTCTTCGGCACTGAGGTATTTTACCTTGTGCAAATCCACCTTGCCGTTTTTCACTTCCCGGTAGGGTGTTTCGATAAAGCCCATCTCATTCACCTTGGCATGCACGCAAAGGGTGGAAATCAATCCAATATTAGGCCCTTCGGGAGTTTCGATGGTGCACAGGCGACCATAGTGTGAATAATGCACGTCGCGCACTTCAAAGCCGGCACGTTCCCGGCTCAAACCGCCCGGCCCCAATGCCGAAATACGGCGTTTGTGGGTGATTTCGCTAAGCGGATTGGTTTGATCCAAAAATTGCGACAGCTGGGAAGTGCCAAAGAAAGAATTGATGACCGAACTCAACGTGCGGGCATTGATGAGGTCAATAGGCGTAAACACTTCATTATCCCGCACATTCATCCTTTCCCGAATCGTCCGGGCCATACGAGCCAGTCCCACACCAAATTGGGCATACAGTTGCTCGCCTACCGTTCTCACCCTTCGGTTGCTCAGGTGATCAATATCGTCTATTTCAGCCTTACCGTTGGTGAGCTTTACCAGGTATTTGATGATGGCAATGATATCTTCCTTGGTTAGCACCCGCACTTCCAGTGGCGTATCTAAGCCTAATTTCCGGTTGATTTTATACCGGCCCACTTCCCCTAAGTCGTAGCGCTTATCGGAGAAAAACAGCTTGTCAATAATACCGCGGGCTGTTTCATCGTCGGGTGCATCAGCGCCCCTGAGCTGCCGGTAAATATGCTGAACGGCTTCCAGCTCAGAGTTGGAAGTGTCTTTGTTCAGGGTGTTGTAAATAATAGAATAATCTTCCGAAAGCTCTTCTTTCTGGAGGAAAATGGTTTTTACCCCCAGGTCAATGATTTGCTGGATGTTTTCTTCATTCAGCACACTGTCACGATCCAGGATGATTTCGTTGCGTTCGATGGATACAACTTCGCCGGTATCTTCGTCTACAAAATCCTCGACCCAGGTGCGCAGGACACGGGCAGCCAGTTTGCGTCCAATATATTTGCTAAGGGTTTTCTTGTCGGCCTTTACTTCATCGGCCATATCAAATAGCTGCAGGATATCTTTGTCGGTTTCATATCCAATGGCCCGCAGCAACATGGTCACCGGGAATTTCTTCTTCCGGTCAATGTAGGCATACATCACATTGTTGATGTCCGTGGCAAATTCCATCCAGGCACCCTTGAACGGAATCACCCTTGCCGAATAAATCTTGGTGCCGTTGGGATGGATAGACTGGCCGAAGAATACCCCGGGCGAGCGATGTAGTTGAGAAACCACTACCCGCTCAGCACCGTTGATGATGAAGGTGCCGCGGGGGGTCATATAGGGAATATTGCCCAGAAATACATCCTGGACAATGGTCTGAAAGTCAACATGTTCTTCATCGTTGCAGCTGAGGCGCAGCTTGGCTTTCAGCGGCACAGAATAGGTTAACCCCCGCTCAATGCATTCTTCAATGGTATACCTGGGAGGATCCACATAATAATCCAGAAATTCCAGGTTAAAAATGTTGCGGGTGTCGGTGATGGGAAAATTTTCCTTAAACACCTTGAACAACCCTTCGTTGTTGCGTTTGTCGGGTGTGGTTTCGAGCTGCAGAAAATCCTTGAACGACTGCAGTTGAATAGCCAGCAGATCTGGAATTTCGGCAGGTTGCTGGACTTTCCCGAAGTTTACACGTTGTTGAGAAGAATGATTGGCTGGAAGTTTTGCTGTTGACATCGTTGCAGAAGATAAAATCAAAAAATCAGAAATTATTTAAGAAAGCTCTGGATCCATGCTCGTCTGATGCCGGGTGTATTATCTTCAAAGGGAAACAGGTCAAAAGTACAAGACTTTTGACCTGGTATCAATTTGTGTAAACCCTTCTGTTCCAGGGCAAAGAAGAATGGTTTACTGGATTTCCACTTCAGCGCCTGCTTCTTTGAGCTTGGCAGCAAGCTGGTCGGCTTCAGCCTTTGCAATCCCTTCTTTTACGGGTTTGGGAGCTCCATCCACCAATTCCTTGGCTTCTTTCAGTCCCAATCCGGTAAGTTCCTTCACCACCTTTACCACGTTCAATTTGTTGGCACCGGCGGCTTTCAGGATCACATTAAATGAAGTTTTTTCTTCAGCGGCTGGTGCAGCGGCAGCACCGGCTGCGGGTCCTGCTCCGGCAACCATCACCGGGGCAGCGGCTGCTGGTTCAATCCCGTATTCTTCTTTTAAAATTTTTGCCAATTCGTTTACTTCCTTAACGGTGAGGTTCACGAGCTGTTCGGCAAATGCTTTTAAATCAGCCATGTTTTGTGTGTTTTTGAAATCAATAAATTAATGAAAAATATATGTTGGTCTTGGAAGCCAAATTTATGCATTACCCTCAGGCACCTGTTCTGGATTCCAAGGTCTTCAGCACGCCGCTGAGGGTCTGCCCACCCGACTGCAACGCACCCAAAACCCGGTGCGCAGGAGATTGCAACAAGCTAATCAATTCTCCAATCAGGTCGGCCTTAGATTTCAGGCGGGTGAGCGTTTCCAGCTGGCCATCTCCTTCGTAAATCTCTGCATCCACATAAGCCAGCTTAAGGATGGGTTTTTCACTGCCTTGTTCCTTACGGAATCGGGAAATGATCAGTGCCGGTTCTTTAGGATTTTCAGTAAAAAAAATGGCTGTCTGCCCTTTCAAGGCCGGGTATACAGCCTCATACCGGGTGGCTTCTATGGATTCCAATGCCTTGCGAATGAGCGTATTTTTGGCCACCTTCATCTCCACTTTACCTTCAAAACAGGCTCTGCGCAGCTTGTTCACCTGCTCCACTGTCAGAGCCGAAGAATCGGCCAGGTAAAAATGTGGGTATCGGCTGAAGCGTTCCCTAAGCTTATCAATGATCTCGTTTTTCTGGGCTTTATTCATATTCCATGCATTAAATCAGTTCAAAACAGAACGGGGATCAATCTTAATACCGGGGCTCATGGTGGTGGCCATGGAGATGCCTTTTACATAAGTACCCTTTGCTGTGGGGGGTTTCAACCGCAGAATGGTTTGGATCAATTCATGGGCATTTTCCACAATCTTTTCCGGTGGGAAGGAAACTCTTCCAATAGATGCATGAATGATCCCGGCCTTATCCACCTTAAAGGTGATCTTTCCACTCTTCACTTCTTTCACAGCCGCAGCCACATCCTGGGTAACAGTGCCTGTTTTAGGATTAGGCATCAGGTTGCGTGGGCCAAGGATTTTACCCAGTTTCCCGATTTTAGGCATCACCGATGGCGTGGCAATGATCACATCCACATCGGTCCAGCCACTTTCAATCTTCTGAATATATTCATCCAACCCCACATAATCTGCACCTGCTTGTTTGGCTTCTTCCTCTTTATCAGGGGTGCAGAGCACCAGTACCCGGCGGGTTTTTCCCGTACCATGTGGCAGCGTAACCGATCCTCTGATGGCCTGATCGGCTTTTTTGGGATCTACACCCAGCCGAATATGCATGTCCACAGAACTGTCGAAACGCGTGGTATTAATATCTTTCAGCAAGGCTGCTGCTTCAGTTAGCGAATATAATTTCGTACGATCAATTTTCGCTTCAGCAGCTTTTCGTTTTTTGGTCAGCATGAATCAGACAGGTTTAGAGCTGTTAACGTTCCCAGGGTGCGGTTCCTTCAATGGTAATGCCCATGCTTCGGGCAGTGCCAGCTACCATTTTCATGGCACTTTCCAGGGTGAAACAGTTCAGATCGGGCATCTTATCTTGTGCAATTGCCTTCACCTGATCCCAGGTTACTTTGCCCACCTTCACCCGATTAGGTTCTTTAGAGCCCGACTGTACCCCGGCTGCCTCCATAAGCTGCACAGAAGCCGGCGCAGTCTTAATCACAAAATCGAAGGACTTATCTGCATAAACCGTGAGGACAACAGGGAGTAGCTTGCCCATCTTGTCTTGCGTACGGGCATTAAACTGCTTGCAGAACTCCATGATGTTCACCCCTTTGGAGCCCAGTGCAGGCCCGATGGGGGGAGCGGGATTGGCCTGACCTCCTTTTACCTGAAGCTTAACGTAGCCGATGATTTCTTTTGCCATACCGGAAGGTTTACTTGGTATTACGAACAGCTTGCTGTTCTTCCAAATTTTTCAAGGGAGCGCAAAGATACGATAATTCCCTGAAATCAGAAAAATATCAGCCAATTTTTTCCACCTGCATAAAATTCAGTTCCACAGGAGTAGCCCGGCCAAATATTTTTACGATCACTTTTAGCTTTTTCTTTTCTTCGTTAATTTCTTCGATGACACCGTTGAAATCATTGAATGGGCCGTCGATGATGCGCACGGTTTCTCCCACAATAAAGGGCTCGCTCATGGTTACTCCCTGATCGGCCAGTTCATCAGCCTTGCCCAGCATTTTATTTACTTCTGACATCCGAAGAGCGAAACGTT
>JADGHY010000232.1 GCA_019683625.1 Thermoflavifilum sp.
GGTCATATCTTTGCGAGCAGATCCTGGAGCTTGCAGAGCTTTGCGTGTTTTAGAAGCATCAAAATCTTATCTTTAGTTTGGTCATCCATTTAATTTCTTAGTATGATTTACAGAAGCAAAGCCCCCTTGCGGATTGGATTGGCCGGTGGCGGCACCGATGTGAGTCCGTATGCTGATCTGTATCAAGGAGCAGTACTGAATGCCACAGTTTCGCTTTATGCCTATGCTACCATTGAACCATTAGAGGAGTCCCGCATTGAATTGCATGCCGTGGATCGCGGGCATCGTTTATCCTTAGCTTGTGAAAACGAACACCCGGCAGACGGAGAGCTGCAATTGCTGAAGGGGGTATATAACCGCATTGTGAAAGATTTTGTGCATAGGCCTTTGTCGTTCCGGCTCACAACTTATGTGGATGCGCCTCCCGGATCGGGATTGGGGACATCTTCCACATTGGTGGTGGCCATTGTGGGTGCATTTGCAGAATGGCTGAAATTGCCTCTGGGAGAATATGATATTGCCCGGCTTGCCTATGAAATTGAACGGAAGGATTTGGCTATGGCCGGTGGGCGGCAAGATCAGTATGCAGCCACTTTTGGTGGGGTGAATTTCATGGAATTTTTTGCCGACGAGAAAGTGATTGTAAATCCGCTTCGCATCCGGCAGCATTATCTGGATGAATTGGAAAATAATCTTTTGCTTTACCATACTGCCACCAGCAGGCTTTCTTCCACCATCATTGAAGAACAACGCAAAAACGTGATTCAAAAAAATACATCATCTATTGAAGCCATGCATCAGCTGAAAGAACAAGCCATCCGGATGAAAGAAGCCTTGCTCAAAGGACGTATTGATGAAATCGGAGAAATCCTGGATTTTGGTTTTCAACACAAACGACGGATGGCCAGCGGCATTTCCAATGCTCAACTGGATGAGATCTATGATACGGCCAAAAAAGCGGGTGCTACCGGCGGGAAAATATCCGGAGCCGGAGGAGGAGGTTTCATGATCCTGTATTGTCCGGGCAACACGCGCTATCGCGTGATGGAAGCCTTGAAACCCTTCGGAGGCAGTTTTCATAAATATCAATTCGTCCAACAGGGATTAACCACCTGGGCGATTTAATTTTACCTGATAAACCGAAATCTGTATGCGACAAATGAGCGAAACCATTCACCAGGCATTCCAGGAATCCATTCGGGTCAAACAAGAGCTATTGCGTGATCCGGAACTGATGGCCACAATTGAAGAAGTGATTCATCTCATGGTGAGCACCTTTGAAGAAGGGCATCGGGTGTTTTTTTGTGGGAATGGAGGCAGTGCTGCCGACGCCCAACATCTGGCAGCTGAATTGTCGGGCCGCTTTTATATTGACCGGAGGCCTTTGCCCGCAGAGGCTCTGCATTGCAATACCTCTTTCCTGACGGCCGTGGCCAATGATTACAGCTATGAAGAAGTGTATGCGCGCCTGTTACAGGCTATGGCCCAACCCGGCGACCTGCTATGGGCGCTCTCTACTTCGGGAAATTCCAGAAATGTGATTCGCGCCATTGAGGTGGCTCAGCAGATTCCGATTCGGGTGATTGGGTTCACCGGCAAAACTGGGGGAGCCATGAAACACATGTGCGATTATCTGATTAATGTGCCATCCGATGATACGCCCCGAATCCAGGAAGCGCACATGCTCATTGGCCATACCATCTGTCAGCTTACCGAACAAGCGCTATTTGGCTATGACGCGTGAAGCTATTGTGCTGGCTGGCGGGCTGGGTACGCGTTTGCGATCCCTATTACCCGATAGGCCCAAGGTATTGGCGCCTATTGGTGAGCATCCCTTTCTCTATTATCTGCTGCATTATCTGGCCAAACAACAAATCCATCGGGTCATTCTCTCATTGGGTTATCAACATGAGCTTGTCTTGCAATGGCTGGAAAAGGATTGTACCGACAATTTCCCTTTTGAAATCCGGCCGGTAGTAGAATCTTATCCCCTCGGAACCGGTGGGGCTATCCAATTAGCTATGACTCATGCTTCAGCCAATTTTGTGTTCATCCTAAATGGCGATACCTATTTTCCAATTGCACTGATGGAAATGGAACAATTTCATCAGCACATGCAAAAGCCCATCACATTGGCAGCTTGCTATCTGCAAGATACGGGCCGATACGGTCGGTTAGAAATAGATGAAACCCAACATGTGGTAAAATCTTTTCAGGAAAAACAAGCCCGAAAAGCAGGCTGGATTAATGCCGGAATATACTGTATCAACACAAATTGGTGGAAATCGCAATCTTTTCCGGAAATATTTTCTTTTGAAAAGGAAGTATTGGAGCCACTGCTCAATCATTCCACATCCTCATCTATAGCTGTTTTTCAGGCAAATCAATTTTTTATTGACATGGGTGTTCCGGAAGATTATATCCGGGCACAGACAACTATTCCTGCTTATGCCCAGATTCGATAAAACCTGGACTTTGTTTTTAGATCGGGATGGTGTAATCAATGTAGAAAAAAAAGGTGGATATGTGTTAAGCCCAGAAGAATTCTGTTTTGAACCGGGTGCATTACAGGCCCTTCGCTTATTGCAGCAGGTGTTTGGACATATTTTGGTGGTTACCAACCAACGATGTGTGGGAAAGGGCTTGCTCACCACACAACAACTTGATGATTTGCATCGTTGGATGTGTAGGGAAATTGAAAAACAGGGCGGGCGGATTGACCGTATTTATTATTGTCCCGATGTGGAAGATGAAAGTCCATGCCGTAAGCCTCAGATGGGTATGGCTTTACAGGCCAGGCGTGATTTCCCGGACATTGTGTTTCATCGTGCCGTTATGGTGGGTAATCATTTCTCTGATATGCTTTTTGGAAAAACTTTGGGCATGTACACCGTATTCGTTCACCCTGAAGAAGTGTCCCTTTCGATGCCTCATCCGCTTGTAGATGCCTGTTATCCTGACTTGCTGGCCTGGGCAGAGCATTTGCAGCAGGTTTTATAAAAATTTAAATTCTTCTTAACGGGCAAACTATTTAGTTTTATCTTGATGATGCGCAAGGGTTTATCATATTGGCTTTTGGTGATGCTTATCATGGCTGTGCACTCATCTTTTGCTCAATATAGGCCTTCTCCGGCAGCCTGGCAAGCATTAAGGCAAAAAGAGGACAGCTTAAAGATATTCGCTTATACATTGGTAAACGGCAGAGATGAGTTGATACGCAGGCAGGCTAATGATGCTTTTATTCCGCATTTGGTTCAAGCATTAAAGATCAGGGGATCATTTTATTATCCGTTTGATTCTTTGCGTCAGATATCCGTTTTGTATGCGCCCGACAGCAGTTTCCGGATTTTCACCTGGCAGTTTCCCCGCGCCTTTGGCTCATACCGGTATTACGGAGCTATTCAGATGAACACAAAAGATGGTTATTTAAAACTATTTCCTTTGTTTGATAATTCCGAGTTCACGCATCATCTGGAAGATACCATCACTGGCCCACGTGGATGGATTGGATGTATTTATTATCGGCTGATAGAAACGCGGTTTAAAAATCAGAAATATTATACTTTGTTTGGTTTTAATGGCAACTCATTATTAAGCAATAAAA
>JADGHY010000233.1 GCA_019683625.1 Thermoflavifilum sp.
ATTTTACTTTAGTTGCCCATTTACCCATAAGATTAAACCGTTCTGTATGGCTGAAACCAGTTCTGCTTCATCAAGAGGATTGCATCCTGCCTTTTTTGTGTTGATTACCGTATTTTTTTTCTGGGGTTTTTTGGCTGCATCCAATGGGGTGTTCATCCCTTTTTGCAAGTCTCATTTCAACCTCACCCAGCTGCAATCCCAATTGATTGATTTTGCTTTTTACAGTGCTTATTTCATCGGCTCGTTGATTCTTTATCTGCTATCGGCTGCCAGCCGCATGGACATCTTGAACAAGATAGGTTATCGTAAGGGCATCATTTACGGGTTGCTGATTTCCGTAGTGGGTGCCTTGGTGATGATCCCTTGTGTAGACAAAGAACAAGTGGTTCCCATACAATCTACGCAGCAGCGGATTGCTTCGCTGGCTGTGGGACAGGACATTCAGACATCCGATCATCTGTTTCGTTTTCATCGGGCCGAGGATGGCTTTCATTTGTTTGTACAACCCGCTTCCCGTGCTGATTCCATCATCCATCATCCGGCATGGAGCCATATCTTAACTTCTGCTTTTACCTTTAATGCAAAAGAAGATGCCTATGAAGCCCGCTTTGACGAAAGGCAATTGCCTGCCCTCTTGCAATTGCTGCAACAACAGTATCGGGAGACGGTTACCTTCGGTTATTTCGGGCTGATTTTGATGGCTTTGTTCATCGTGGCATTGGGATTTGCACTTCAGCAAACGGCCGCGCAGCCTTTTGCAGTTGCCTTAGGTGATCCTGCCACCGGCGCCCATAGGCTGAATCTGGCAGGCGGACTGAATTCTTTCGGGACTACCATTGGCCCGCTGATCATCAGCCGCCTGCTGTTTGGACCTGGTAAAGGCTCAGCGGCTGCTGCCAATATTCATGCAGTTAATGAAATGTATATCCTCATTGCAGGACTGTTTTTGGCCGTGGCATTATTGTTCATCTTCGCAAAAATGCCCGAAGTTACCAGCCATGAAGCTTTTGAACAAACCCGCAAGGCTACCGGCGCCATGAATGTAATCACTGCCTTCTTTTTGCTGATCGTACTGGGCATTGTGCTCAACTTCAGGCTACCCGTGTTTATCCTGGGCATCATTGGTATCTTGTATGTCTTGTTTCACGCAAACCATGCAGCCCAGCGAAACAGCGAAGGATGGGGAGCTATGCGCTATCCTCAGCTGGTGTTGGGTATGATAGGCATATTTGTATATGTGGGCGTAGAAGTCACGATCCAAAGCAACTTAGGGGCATTGCTGGAAAAGCCGGGCTTCCTGACGCCTGATGGATTAGATGCTTCTAAGATCGATCCCTACATTTCTCTGTACTGGGGCAGCCTCATGATTGGCCGGTGGACAGGCGCCATCACCGCTTTCAACCTATCGCGCAACATCCGGAAAATCCTGATGGTTATCGTGCCTTTTATTGCCTATGGCGTAATTCTGCTGGTCAATCATATCAAACAAAACAATGTAGGCGAATTGCTGCCCTATATTCCCTGTATCGTGATTCAGATTATCGGCTTTTTCTGGGGCCAGGAAAAACCCGCCAAAACCCTTATGATATTCGGCGTACTGGGTATGCTGGCTATGGGCATTGGTCTCGTCACCCATGGCTATGTGGGCACCTTTGCTTTCATCAGCGGGGGCCTGTTTTGCTCGGTGATGTGGCCCAGCATCTTTGCCCTGGCCATTACCGGACTGGGTAAATATACCAGCCAAGGCTCGGCATTCCTGATCATGATGATCCTGGGAGGGGCACTGATTCCTCCTGTACAGGGCGGACTCGCCGATATTCCAGCCATAGGGATTCATTATTCCTACGTGATACCCATTTTATGCTTTGCCTATATCACCTTCTTCGGTTATCGCGTCAGAAGCATTTTACAATCACAAGGACTGGATTATGAAGCAGCCATTAGCAGTGGGCATTGACATCGGAGGAACCAACACCACATTTGGAATTGTAGATCGCCGGGGAAACCTGCTTTGCAATGGACATATCTCTACCCGCGATCACCAGGAAGTGAGCTTTTTTATTCAGGCCCTGCATGCGCAACTGGCCCCGCTGATCCAAAAGGTGAGCCTGGAAGGCGGCGAAGTGAAAGGCATTGGCGTAGGCGTGCCTAATGGCAATTATTTCAAAGGTACTATCGAATTTGCACCTAACCTGCCCTGGCGCGGAGTGGTTCCTTTGGCCAGCCTGATCCAGGAAGCCTTTACCCTACCGACTGTATTAACCAACGATGCCAACGCTGCTGCCATCGGCGAAATGACCTATGGCGCCGCACGGGGTATGAAAGACTTCATCATGATTACCCTGGGCACCGGGCTGGGCAGCGGAATTGTCGTGAATGGCCAACTGGTGTATGGACACGACGGATTTGCCGGAGAGCTGGGGCATGTGATTGTATTTCCCGAAGGCCGCCTCTGTGGCTGCGGAAGAAAAGGTTGCCTGGAAACCTATGTGTCGGCCACCGGCATCGTACGCACCATGCATGAACTCCTCCAAAGCCGCCCTATTCCCAGCCTGCTGCGCGATATCCAACCCGAACAAATTACCTCAAAAACCATCCGCGATGCCGCCCTCCAGGGCGACACCCTTGCTATCGAGGCTTTCGAATTCACCGGAAAAATCCTCGGACAACAGCTGGCCAACTTCGTGGCCTTCTCCAGCCCCGAAGCCATCATCCTGTTTGGCGGACTTACCAAAGCCGGTGACCTCATCTTCCGCCCCACCATTCACGCTATGGAAGAAAACCTGCTGCAGATCTATAAAAACAAAATCAAAGTCTTGCCATCCGAACTCCAAGAAAGTGATGCAGCCATCCTGGGCGCCAGCGCATTGGTCTGGGAAATCAAAACCTGATAGCCGCACGCCCATCTGTTTTTTTCATTAGCTTGCAACATCTTTCCTTTGCTGATTAAAATCTTTTGCCATGAACATTGCTGACGCTTTCCTGGACAGCATCCGATCCCGATTTCAAATGTATCGTGAGCTGGCTGAAAAAACATTCGAACAACTCGATCATGACGATTTCCATTTCCGTCCCGACCCGGAATCCAATAGCATCGCCATCATCATCCAACATATGGCCGGCAACCTGCGATCCCGGTTTACCGACTTCCTCCATAGCGACGGAGAAAAACCCTGGCGCAACAGAGACCAGGAATTCGAAGATCAACATCTGGATAAAAATCAACTCATGCACCTGTGGCAGGAAGGCTGGGGATGCCTCTTCGATGCACTCGATATCCTGCGCGAACAAGACCTTACCCGACATGTTACGATTCGCGATGAGCCAATTACCGTTATCGATGCCCTGCACCGCCAACTGGCACACCACGCCTATCATGTCGGACAAATTGTGTATCTCGGCAAAATGCTGAAGAAAAACCGATGGAAATCCCTTTCTATTCCCCGGAAAAATCCGCCTTCCGCATGAAACCCATCTCGTATAAACTGGCTGGCCTGCTATGCGGATGTTTATTGATCAGTTGCTTGCTGGGCTGTGGCAAAACACATACCCGCAAATTGCTTTTGCACAAAACCTGGCATGTGATCAACGTTACGC
>JADGHY010000011.1 GCA_019683625.1 Thermoflavifilum sp.
CGAAAGAAATGTGTTATCGGTAATACTTAACCTGCTGCACTCTTCCATAAATATCCCTACCGTATTATGTTCGAAATGATTAAATCCTATTTTCGAATCATGGATCTCTTTCAGCAGCAATCCGTATGCATTTGCACCATAATTATGAATGAACCTGTTTTCCCGCATGGTAATATCATGTGAGTACATGACGGCAACACCTGCTCCATTCCATTGAAAAGTATTGTGGATATACTGATCTCGGTTGGAAAACATAAAATGCATGCCATAGCGAATGTTATTTCGGCTGATATTTTGTTCAATATAACTATTGTTGGTAAATTCCAGGTAGATGCCATCCCGGTGATGAGTGATCAGATTATGCCTGAGCAATACACTGTCGCAATACCAGAGATGAATGCCATTTGCCGCATTAAATTCATTTGTTCCTGACCCGTCAAATACACAATCTTGAATAGTGATGTGCTTGCTCTGATAGGCATAAATACCGAAATAGGATTGAAACACGCTTACACGTACAATATCTATCTTTCTGGAATTTGTGATAGCAATGGCTGCACGGTCTTCCACATAACTCATTCCTGTATGCTGCATGATGAGATCCCGAATATGCACATCGTGTGTATGGATTTTCCAGAATCCTGTTTTACCTTGTCCATCCAATACGGCATTTTGCCCAATGATATATATGGGCTTGGCAATCACATAAGCACTATCTATCCGGAATGTACCTATCAACAAAAGCGTATCGTATGGCTTTGCCAGTTCCAGGGCTTTATCAATAGTCTGCACCTTACAGGAAGCGCAAACCCGAATCTGTGCAGCCCTGCTGTTTCCTAACAGAAACATAAATAAGATCATGAGAAGACCATACTTCATCGCTGATATATTTAAGGCAATGGGCATCTGACAATCTTCCCACCGAATTCTCTCCAGGCATTTTCTGCCGCTGCTTTAGTAGAAAAAGCTGCTATACCTTTTCCCATCGGACTGTGCAATTTGGCATCTTGTAACAGAAAAGCATCTTTTGCGGGGATGAGTTGTCCGGGTTGGTTAAAATCCACAAAATACACCCTGGCTACGGGTTCAGAAGTATGATGATAAAATGCATCAAGGCATTCTGCTGCATCGAACTTGTAAACTTTTCCCTTTTTTGTGATGATCTCACCTCCAAAATGCTTATCCAATATGGTCATCCGGCATTCATCACAACTATCTAACCCATATCGGATAGGCTCAGGTTTTGTGTTGCATGCTGATGCCAGCAGGAAAATCATGAGCACATATAGATATTTCATGATCATGCTGCATTTAAGAATGTGATACAACAGGTTTTTCTCTTGGGGTATCAGATCCAGCCGGCAAACGATAGTGTGGTTTTATGGCCGACGAGCGGCAACATAAATAAGCTGCAATACCCAGGATAATGGACAACATCATGCAAAGGGATGCCCAGTCGGGCAAAGAAATTGCCGTAAAATTCAGCAAGTGTTTAACTCCTACTAACGGTGGCTGATAAGCCATACCCGGCACTTTAATAGGCGCTTTAGGATCGAGATGATGACCATAATCATACTCCCATAGATAAAAATCATAGATAGCCACCGCACCGCATAAGGCATACAATATTGCCCATGACAGATAAGCCCATCTTTTTTTCATCAGGAAAGCTATAAATCCTAATGCGATGATGCCTGCCAACACATAAGGGAAATAAGATAATTCCGGAACTGCATGCGGGTCAATATCTTTCATGCCCACATAATGATTCAGAATATTGATATTTTGCAAAGTATAGGCATCATCGCCCGTGATTTGATGAATCCATATATACATCCGGATGCCTTGCGGATATTGCGGTGCATACAAGGTGATTTTCCACAAAGGGAAAAAATAAATCATCACGGAGAAAAACACGGCCCCCAGCATCCATGCAGATGCTTTTTTCTTTCCGCTGAGAGCCGTGATAGATGGATGCGTTTGCATGATTTGGAAGTTTTGATTGCTCACCCTTTTATTCTTTTCCCGTTGACCAGGAAAGGGCAACCTGCTCTGTCTGTGCCGACACCCGCACATATCCCTGCATTTCCTGATGCAATGCCGAGCAAAAATCTGTGCAATAGAACGGGAATACGCCCACTCGGTTGGGCACCCACTTCAATGTTTTTGTTTGCCCGGGCATTAACAGCAGTTCTGCATTATGTTGATTTCCTTCCACAGCAAATCCATGGGCAGCATCCCAATCTTGTTCCAGATTGGTTACATGGAAATAGACAGTATCGCCCAGATGAATACCTTCAATATTATCAGGAACAAAATGGCTTCTGATTTCGGTCATGTACACATCAATGCGTTTCCCGCTCCTTACCACTTTTGCTTCTTTCTCTGTTCGCGTGAGATAAGGATGATGATTATTGGCCAGCTGATAAATTTTTTCAGACCTTGGCATTAAGATGCTGGCAGGAATGGCCTGTGCATAGTGAGGTTCGCCTACTGTCGGGAAATCCAGCAGGAGCTTCATTTTATCTCCTGAAATATCAAATAATTGGGCAGATTGAGATAATTCGGGACCTGTTGGCAAATAGCGGTCTTTTGTGATTTTGTTCAAGGCAACCAGATATTTGCCCCAAGGCTTGCGCGAGTCGCCCCCTGGTATCATCAAATGTCCCGGAGAATAAAAGGTTGGCTGACGATCTTCTACCTGCCAGGTGCCTAATTTCCATTTCACAACTTCCGATGAAATGAAGAATGTGGTATATGCATTTCCCTTATCATCGAATTCGGTATGCAGAGGACCTAAACCGCCACTCTTCACGATGCCAGCCAACACCGCATCAAATTTTAATACCGGAATACCGTTCACTTCACCATCAAATTGTTTCTGCTGAATAGCCTGCTGAATGCGGTCAAAGCTGAAAACCGAAAGATCGGCATTTAATTTTCCATTGGCTACGATGTAATTACCGGAAGGATCTACATCCACGCCATGAGGAGATTTGGGAGCCGGTATCAGATAAACCAGTCCCGGACATTCCGACGGAATCAATACTTTCACCTCCTGATGCACAATGGAATGAGCCGTTTGGGTGCTGGTATCAAACCGGTTATCATAATAGGTTCCCGGCATCACATGATATTTACCTTGCTTGAGATATTCTTCTGCTTTTTTCCAGTTGATGGCAGCCACAAAATCTTTATCCCGCTGCGAAGCATTTACTTCCAGTAAAGTATGGGCTTGCTCCGTATTGTAACAGGTAAAAAATACCCAATCCTTTGATTTACCTTTTCCGGCATGTGCCAGATCGTAATCAAAGCCGGGCATCATCACCTGAAATGAGAGGTCCATATTCCCATCCGGGGCCACTTTGATAAAGGACAGTACGCCCTTGAAATTTTGTGCGTATGAATCAATAGGTACATCTTTCTGTGGAATAGGTACACTGAAGCGGGTGCCTGCCACCACATATTCGGTATTTTCCGTAACAAAAGGCGAACTGTGATTGCCTGCACTGTTGGGAATTTCAAGGGTTTCAACTGTTTCAAATGTTTTCAGGTCAATTCTTGCCACACGAGGGGTATTGTTGGCATTAATGAACAGCCATTTGCCATCGGGAATACCATTGGTTTGGGAGAGCTCAGGATGATGGGCATCGTCCCAGGGAATAAATCCAAATGAAGTCATCAACAGTGGTTTGGTTTCTTCACTGTAGCCATAACCGTTTTCCGGATTCTGGGAGAAGACAGGAATAATTTTGAACAACCGGCCTGAGGGAAGTCCGTACACGCTTACCTGCCCGTTGTATCCACCGGAAAGGAAGGCGTAAAATTCATCGTATTTACCCGGCGCTACATATACGCGTTGTGCGGCTTCCTGCGCCTGAATAGCACCACCCGATGAATCATTGGCGTGGCATGAGGCAAGCAGCAAACCTGTGACGGCGATTATTCCGAAGGCTATCGGAATGCTTTGCCTTCTTTGAGCAGAAAAAGATATCGGTTTCATTTTTCAACAATTTTATTGGGATGAAGAACTATCATCTACAGCACGGAGATATTCCAATAGCGCACGTGCATCCTCTTCACTGAGATGAAGATTGGCCATTACTGCACCGTTGCTTTCACTCACCAGCTGCTTGGCTATTGGATCCTGCTGAATCATCACATCGGGATTAAGGATCATGTTCATAATCCACTCCGGTGCTTGTCTTTTGGTAACACCCTTCAATGCCGGGCCAATATAGCGGCTGTCGAGCCGATGGCAGGCCGTGCATTTTTCATTAAAAATGGCCTCACCTTTTTTTACCAATTCAGGTTGAATCGCACCCAGCTGAACAGATTGAATCGGACCCACGCCTTTGTCGTCGAGCGGATTGGTCGGTGCCGATGCAGTGGAAATAGCCGAGGATGACTCTTCTGCCTGCCGGCCCTTTTGGGAAGAAGAATTGCAAGCCACGAAACCAAACCCAATGATCAGGAATAAAAGAGTGTTTAATCCTTTTTTCATGATGTGACAGATTTTAATGTGAATGAACAAGGCAAAACTATGCACGAGGCTTTTCGATATTGATGATAAATGTCATCCTTGCCTGATGATTTTGGTCATCTTTCCGGGAAATAAAAAACCCGCCTGATAGATGAGGCGGGTTATGAAAAATGAAATGCGTATTTGCGTTATTCAACACTCACCTTGCCCTTGGCTTTGGCAATGACTTCTTCAGCTATATTGGCCGGAGCAGGAGCATAATGGCTGAATTCCATGGTGGATGTTGCCCGGCCCGAGGTAAGAGAGCGAAGCTGAGTCACATAACCAAACATTTCACTCAAAGGCACTTTAGCTTTGATGACCTGCGCATTGTTACGGCTATCCATTCCTTCCAGGATGCCCCTGCGTCGGTTCAGATCTCCGGTTACATCACCCATGTATTGATCGGGTGTAATCACTTCCACTTTCATGATGGGTTCCAGGAGAATGGGTTTGGCTTTTTTGCCAGCCTCACGGAATCCGCTACGGGCGCAGAGTTCGAACGACATGGAGTCGGAATCCACTTCATGGTAGCTACCATCGTATATCCTCACTTTCATGTTATCTACGGGATAACCGGCCAATACACCCGTTTCCATGGCTGATTCAAATCCTTTCTGAATAGCAGGAATGTATTCTTTTGGAATGGCTCCGCCGAAGATGTCGTTGACGAACTGAAAATGTTGACCCGGATTGTTTTTCAGCCAGTCTTCATCGGCCGGACCCAGTTCAAATACAATGTCGGCATATTTACCGCGACCACCGGTTTGCTTTTTCAGGATTTCGCGATGCTGAACGGTTGTGGTAAAGGCTTCCTTATAGGCTACCTGTGGAGCACCCTGATTTACCTCCACCTTAAATTCCCGCCGCATGCGATCCAGGATAATTTCCAGATGCAATTCGCCCATTCCCTGCAGGATGGTTTGTCCGGTTTCTTCATCGGTTTTCACCCGCAGCGTGGGATCTTCTTCCATCAGCTTGGCCAGGGCCATACTCATCTTATCTACATCGGCTTGAGCCTTGGGTTCAATAGCCACAGCAATCACAGGTTCAGGAATGAACATGCTTTCCAACACAATCGGATGCTCGGGATCGCTGAGGGTATCACCCGTTTTGATATCTTTGAAACCCACGGCTGCACCGATATCACCTGCCTCAATGAATTCGATGGGATTTTGTTTATTGGCAAACATTTGCAGGATGCGGCTGATGCGTTCATTGCGGCCTGTGCGGTTGTTGAGCACATAAGATCCGGCATCCAGATGACCCGAATAGCAGCGGAAATAAGCCAGCCGGCCTACGAAAGGATCGGTCATGATTTTAAAGGCAAGTGCTGCGAAAGGTTCTTTAGGATCTGTCTTGCGCACCACTTCTTCACCGGTTCTGGGATCTACACCTTTTACGGCTGCAATGTCGATAGGACTTGGCAAATACCGTACTACAGCATCTAAGAGGGTTTGCACACCTTTATTTTTAAAGGCACTGCCACAAAGCATGGGCACAATACTCATATCAATAGTGGCTTTGCGCAGCACGGCGTAGATTTCATCGTTGGTGATGGAATGCGGATCCTCGAAGTATTTTTCCATCAACTTCTCATCATACTCGGCCACCGTCTCAATTAAATGATTGCGCCATTCTTCCACTTCTTCTTTCATATCGTCGGGGATAGGCACAATCTGGTAGGTCATCCCAAGTGTGGCTTCATCCCAGATGATACCTTTCATTTCTACCAAATCCACGATCCCCTTGAAATGATCTTCGGCTCCGATGGGCAGTTGCAGGGGAACAGATTTTGCGCCCAACATTTCGCGCACCTGCCTGACCACATTCAGGAAATCGGCGCCAGCCCGATCCATTTTATTGACAAAACCAATGCGGGGCACATGATAGCGATTGGCCTGGCGCCACACAGTTTCACTCTGAGGCTCCACGCCATCTACGGCCGAGAATAAGGCCACCAGCCCGTCGAGCACCCGCATGGAGCGCTCTACCTCAACGGTAAAGTCAACGTGGCCGGGCGTATCAATGATGTTAAATTTATATTGTTTGGTTTCCGGAATGGCCTGGCCCTGCACGGTGGGGAATTTCCAATAACAGGTAACCGATGCGGAGGTGATGGTGATGCCCCGCTCTTTTTCCTGCTCCATCCAGTCGGTCGTAGCTGCACCCTCGTGCACCTCACCAATTTTATGGGTCATGCCCGTATAGTAAAGGATGCGTTCTGTTGTAGTGGTCTTGCCCGCATCAATATGAGCCGCAATCCCAAAGTTGCGTTGAAGTTTCAAATCTGCCATAAGCAATCAACTAAAAATGATATTAATACAAAGCGCTGTATGCTTGAAAACAGCCTTAAGTACAGGCTGTGTCTGTTTTAATTTCTTTAAATCCGGAAATGGGAGAAGGCTTTGTTGGCTTCTGCCATGCGATGCGTATCCTCTTTCTTCTTAAAGGCACCACCTTCGCCTTTGCTTGCCGCAATGATTTCTGCAGCCAGTTTTTCGGCCATGCTTTTCCCATGGCGTTCTTTGGCGTAGCTAATCAGCCATTTCATGCTGAGTGAAATCTTGCGGTCGGGCCTAACTTCAGTGGGGATCTGAAAGGTTGCACCGCCAATTCTGCGGCTTCTCACCTCAATGGCTGGCATCACATTGCTCAGCGCACGTTTCCACACTTCATATCCATCCTCTCCGGTTTGCTGGGTGACCAGGTCAATGGCCTGGTAAAAAATTTTGGAAGCCAGGCTCTTCTTCCCCCGACGAAGAATATTATTGATAAAGCGGGTAACCATTTCGTCCTGAAACCGGGGATCAGGCTGCAAGGGACGTTTTTTAGCAGCTTGTTTTCTCATGGATTGAAATTTCTATGATATTGAAGTTGAATTATTTTTTCGCCTTTTCCTTTTTGGTACCATATTTCGAGCGGCCTTTCTTCCGGTCTTTCACACCGGCCGTATCCAATGCGCCTCTTACGATGTGATAACGCACGCCGGGAAGGTCTTTCACCCTTCCTCCGCGCACCAGTACAATGGAGTGTTCCTGCAAATTGTGTCCTTCACCGGGAATGTAGGCAATTACTTCCACCTTGTTGGTGAGTCTCACCTTAGCTACCTTGCGCAATGCAGAATTGGGTTTTTTGGGAGTAGTGGTATATACACGGGTGCAAACCCCTCTGCGTTGCGGGCATCCATCCAGCGCCCTGGATTTGGATTTGGCGCGAACAATTTCCCTGCCTTTTCTAACAAGTTGCTGTATGGTTGGCATGTTCTGGAATTAAAGTTGCTTCGAACGAAATCTTTTTTGGGATGGCAAAGGTATGATTATCTTCCAAAATAAACAAAACCGCATGCCCATGCGCCTGCATCAAACGGGAAAGCTTAACCATAAAATAATACCTGGAGCAAACTGGCATTGGCCTGATGTAAAGCCTACACCTTCATATTCCAACCGTAGCGATCGGGCAATTTGCCTACTTTGATGTCATTCAGTTTTTGCAAAATCACGGGGGAAACTTTCCACTGAGAAATATCGAAAACGATGTGATGATCGCGATAGGTAAGCTCACTCACATAGCTGATGCTGGCAGCCGTGCCCGTGCCAAATATTTCTCTCAACTGCCCTTCCTGATGGGCCCGAATGACTTCATCAATGCTGATTGGCCTTTCTTCTACCTGGATGCCTTCATCGTGCAGCAGGGTGATGACGCTGCTGCGGGTCACACCAGCCAGGATGGTGCCCTCCGTGAGATCGGGTGTAATAGCTGTATCCCCAATCACCACGAATACATTCATCGTGCCACATTCCTGCAGATAGCGATGATGGATACCATCTGTCCATAAGATCTGATCATAGCCCATCTCCTGTACTTCGCGGGTAGGCTTCAGGGATGCCCCGTAATTCCCAGCTGTCTTGGCATAACCGGTTCCACCCGGAAAAGCACGGACATATTTATCTTGTACATATAATTTCACCGGTTTGTTGTAATATGCTCCGGCTGGTGAGGTGATGATCATGAAACGATACCGCAATGATGAGCGCACGCCAATATATTCATCCATTGCAATCATGAACGGACGAATATATAAGGAGCAATCTGGTTGCGCGGGAACCCATGCCCGGTCAAGATCAATCAGCTTTTTCATGCCCTCAATAAAAATTTCTTCGGGAACGGCAGGCATGTCCATCCGATCAGCAGAAAGATTGAACCGTTTGAAATTATCATAAGGTCTGAAGATCACCACATCACCTTGCAGGGTGCGATAGGCTTTTAATCCTTCGAAAATGGCCTGACCATAGTGCAAGGTGGAATTGGAAGGACTTATGGTAATGGGTTGAAAGGGCACAATTTCGGGTTGTTGCCATTGACCATCCGCATAATCAGCTACCAGCATATGGTCAGAAAAGATTTTCCCAAATCCAAGCCTGGTAAAGTCCACTTCCTTTACCCGGCTCTTGGTCACGGGCGTCACTTTAATGTCGTGCAAAACAGAGGTCGATTCCATTTTCTACCCTTTTAAAATCTTGAATATTATTTTTGGACCTTTGCAATTTAGGATTTTTCCCCTAAAGGGAAGCATTCGTTTGATGAACGATGGTTTAGTTTATCCGTATGGATGCCTATTTTTTAGCCCAACTTTTCCCTAATCCGCTGTTTATTGCGGATTTCTCCAAAAAAGCGGAACAATTTTATTCCGCCCGAAAATTGATTGTGCTGGTGCAAGCCCTTGAAAAAATGCCGTCCCTTCAGCAGCTGCTGCACGATATTTTGCAATCTTGCAAATTAGATCCCGAGCAAGATGCCGAGGTGATATATGTGGAGCCAGGCGAGGAATGGAGCTGGAGGCAAATTAAGCAGAGGTGGGATCCCGCAGCAATTATACTATTTGGCGTATCATTGACCGATATGGCTCAGCCAGCCCTTTCACCCTATCAACCTGTAACGCTGGATGCGGTTCAGTTTCTGTATGCCGATCCTCTGGCCATGTTGCACGAGGATAAATCCCGAAAAAAATTGCTCTGGCAAGCACTGAAACGAATGTTTTTTTAATGCATGCTTATGTCCATTCTCCTATTTGCCACACATAACCCACATAAAATACAGGAAGTCCAGACCCTGTTACCACCTTCCATGCAGTTGATGAGCTTGCAGGATGTGGGTTTTACATCACCTATTCCCGAGCCTTATGATACGTTGGAAGAAAATTCCCGTATTAAGGCGCTTACGGTGTATGAAGCCTTGCATAGGGATTGCTTCGCAGAAGATAGCGGCCTTGAAGTGGAAGCCCTGCAGGGCGCACCGGGTGCCCGATCGGCCAGATATGCCGGAGAGCATGTTCCTGATGCTGCACATATTGCCTTATTGCTTTCGCACATGGACGGCATGGAACAACGCCAGGCACAATTTCGCACGGTGATTACCCTCATCTGGAAAGGAAAATTATTTCAGGTGCAGGGCATATGCAAAGGGCATATTGCCATATCCCCGCGGGGCCACGGGGGCTTTGGTTATGATCCCATCTTTATCCCGGACGGTAGCAGGCTAACTTTTGCCGAAATGTCGCTGGCTGAAAAAAATCAGTTCAGCCATCGCGCCAAGGCCATAAAAGCTTTTTGTGATTTGATATCTCGGCTTACGGCTGAATCCTGATCTCATGAGCAGAGTGAAATTACACATTCCCAAGCCCTTGCCCTTCACTACCCGCATCCCGGTGCGCATTCAAGATATAAATTATGGCGGGCATCTGGGCCATGATGCATTGATTAGCATTTTGCAAGAGGCAAGGGTACAATTCCTCCAGACCCTTCATTGCACCGAGCTTGATGCCTGCGGTACCGGGTTAATCATGGGTTATTTGTCTGTCGTCTATCTGGCAGAAGGCCATTATGGCGATCAGCTGGAAATTGGTATCGGCGTAAGCGAAATGCAAGGGGTCTCTTTCGAATTATGTTATGCTATATCTGCCATCCGATCTGGCAGCAGATGCCCGCTGGCAGAAGCCATCACGGGAATGGTAAGTTTCGATTATGCCCGGCGAAAAGTGCAAGCTTTGCCCGAAGCCTTGAAAATCAAACTCGAACTTTATCGGGTAACCGGCTCCCACGGCTGAGTCTAAGCCTTAGGAGGATCATTGTGCTGAAGGGCATATTCAATTTGCACCAGTTCTTCTTCCAGTACGCATAACTCGGTGAGGATATAATCGCGAAGCGGATCGTTGGCATGGGTTTGCAGTACCAGCTTCAAGCGATTGATTTCGGCGGTCAGTTTTTGCTGTTCGGCAATGAGGGCACGTTTGCCTAACAGATCTAATGCATGCGATTGGCCCACCTGTGGCTTGGATGGTTCCATAGGATACAGCTTTATGGTTAACTTATTGCAGTAAAGGTATACATTTTTCTCCGGAAAAATCAACTGGCTATATGGTCTTTTTAGTTGCCCGGGCAATCATATACCTGCTTGAAATGCTCGGTTATGGCGGGATATCCGAAACAAGCCTGAGCTTCACAGGCAATAATATGGCGATCGAAATACGGCAGCTGGCGGGCAACTTCAAGCATGGCATTGGCCAACGCAAGCTCATCCCCCGGTGGAATAAGTTTCCCATTACCTTCATGCACAATTTCCGGAATGCCCCCTACCCGTGTAGCAATGACCGGCAACCCGCAACAAAGAGCTTCCAGGAGCGCACAAGGCTGATTTTCATAATCGCTGCACATGACAAATACATCGGCATCTTGCAAATGCAAAGCCACCTCAGCTGGGAAAAGCCAGCCAGTGATGCACATCCGATCAGCATAAGGGCTGCCGAGTATCTTTTTCTCTAATTCGCCTCGCCAGGGGCCCACCAGCTGCAATTCCCATTCCGGCAATTGCCTGGCTATCCGTTCAAAAGCCGCTATGACGGCTTCCGGCCGCTTGTGAGGCTGCATGTCCGACACATGAATAAATCGCCTGATCTCACGCTGTCTTGTTTTTTGCTGATAGGTAAATAAGGTAATATCTACGGCATTGGGCAAAACATATATGGGTTTGTCACCGGCCACCATCCGTAGCCTGTTCCCCAAATCTGCGGATACCGGCAGCCATAGCGAAGCTTGTCGCAAAATTAGCCTGATGAGCCAACATTTCAACCCGTGATCCCTCCAGTACGATGCAGGAGATGCCGGCTGAAAATAACTGGCATGCTCTGATATCCAATACGGATTGCCGAATAATCTTTTCAAACATAAGGCCAACAATCCTGCTTTCCAACACACATGTACGTGGATGTAATCAATAGAGGGGTGTTTTTTTTGGATCAAACGATAGGCCCGAAATGCCGTGCGCACGTATTTCCACACGTGGTGAAGTTTTTGCAACCAGGATATCCGGAATCGGGAAGGAGGATAATACCAGCGGTATACCACCAGATGAGGTGCCCTGCTATAGTCTGTTTCCAGTTGGATTGCTTTAATCTGCGGATCTTTTGTGATATGCAACACAATGACGTTCACGACTCGACTGGCAGCATACGCATGCCGTTCAATAAAATCACCGTTGATGGGTTGTAACCGATCCGGATACCAGCTCACCAGCCAAAGTGCATGTTTGCGGGCACACATCGTTAACGAATTAACAGGCGAAATAATTGATACATATCCCCTCTTAACCAATCGCGCCACCGCAACCGATGCATCCGGGAAAACATCCAGCATGCCCATAACCCACTGATGCCATAGCCCAGCGAGGAAGCCACAGCTGCGCCTATAATGCCATGCCTGGGAATCAGCCACACGTCTCCCAACCCGATGATTATACCACACATCACCGCATTGATAAGATTCAGATGCAATAAATTAGAGGCGGCAAAATAAGCTGCCAGTAAAATGTTCAGCACAAATAAACTTGCTCCTGGCAATAACATCCACAGCGGCTTTGCAGCATCTTGAAAAGCCGATCCGAACAATAAGCTAATCACATATTGACCCGAAATCAACAAAAAAACATCTCCCAACAGAAATCCCAACAACACCATCCTAATAAGCACCTGAAACTGGGACAGCCATTTGTTATCTGTAACCTGATCTGCGTATGCAAATACCACTGCTGCCAACGATGAAGAAATCATCCAGAGTGTTTGAATGATTTTTTCGGCCAGTGCATACATCCCCAGTTGATTTTTATCCAGGAAAAAAGCTACCATCCAAATGTCTATCCGGTAAGCCAGATATTGAAACAAATTTGCCCAGAATGCCAGCTGGCCAAAACGGATCCATTCTTTCTGAAAAAGATGCACAGGCCGCAAAATCTTATTCATGTCATGCCGATGGACAAATACATATTTCCCCATAAACCACAATCCACTGCATCCATTCATCCCCACATAATATTTCAACAGAAATGCTTCGGAAAACTGAAGCCGGCAAAGATGCATAATCCACAACACCAAAAAGGCTATTGCGTAAAGCCCTATTAATACCCGATACACTAAGCCAAATTGTTTCTCACTGTTCCATAATGCCACTCCATAATTGTTCACCAGCAGCGTAATAGCATAAACAGCGCCCCAGGCTGAGGAATAACCATAATACGCATATCCAAAGAAATATTGAAATAACCCGCTAAACGCACCGATCAGCAATACCTGAATCATCAACAACGTGTACAGATAGCGCATGCGTTCCGCAAACGGATGCCTTTTTCGTGCCGCATCGTATAACATTGCAGCATCCATACCCTGGCCCACCAGCAAGGCCAACAGCGCTGCATTGGTGGTGAACAAGACAAATTGTCCATTGCCATGAGGGCCCAGCAAGCGAATAAACCATGTGGTGAAAAGCAGCTGCGCGCCAAAGAAAAAGATTCTTCCCACAAGATTATGCCGAAGGTGAACGGGAAACGACATGCTTCCAAAATAAGAAATCCGTATCTTACCTCCTAAAACTACTGATTATGAACCGACGCGATTTTCTGAAGGCAGGCTCCCTGGGGCTGGCCGGCATGGCCTTATGGCCAGACACTTTTTCTACCCCAACTTTCAAAGATTGTATCCTGGGCATTCAACTGTATTCCGTCAGGGATGATATGCAAAAAGATCCGGCATCGACCCTGCAACAACTCGCTAAAATGGGTTATCGCTACGTGGAGCATGCCAATTATGTGAACCGAAAATTTTACGGATATACCCCTCAGGCATTCAAACAGCTGCTGGATCAGCTGGGACTCAAAATGCCAAGCGGGCATGTGGTGTTAAAACCATCAGACTGGGATGCTTCCAAAAAAGATTTTACAGATCAATGGAAATATACCCTCGAAGATGCTGCAGTTGTGGGACAACAATTTATCATCAGCCCCTGGATGGACGAACGCATGCGGGAAAATAAAGACGAAATTCTTCGTTTTCTTGACATCATGAACCGATGCGGTGAACTGTGTAAACAATATCATCTGCAGTTTGGCTACCACAATCATGATTTTGAATTTAACACCAGCTTCAACGGTCAGCGCTTGTATGACCTCATCCTGCACCATACCGATCCCAAACTGGTGGTTCAACAAATTGATATCGGTAACATGTACGGTGCCGGAGGCCGTGCCCAGCAAATCATTCGCGAATATCCCAACCGATTTCTGCTCATGCATGTAAAAGATGAAATACCCGCCAAAGCAAATGGTGAAATGAATGAAAAGTATGAAAGCTGTGTGCTGGGCAAAGGTATCATTCCCGTGCATCGGATTGTGGAAGAAGGCAGAACCATCGGAGGAACCCGTTATTTTATTGTGGAACAGGAATCCTATCAGGGACAAGCTCCCCTGGAGTGCGTGGCTGCCGACTACGCCGTGATGAAGCAGTGGGGATTCTGATCACGCATTTGCTGGCCCGCATTTTTGCCGCTCCTGTCATTTTCATGACAGGAAGCCTGCTCATTTTTCCCTAAACTTGCAAAAGATTTGATAGGGATGTATTTCCCTTTATCATTGTTCAACCTCAGGCCATGGAAAAAACATTTTTTCAAAAGATCTGGGAAAAACAGCAGCGAATGGATATTGTCCCGCCCAATGAAGAGATTGCAGGCTGGGCCAATGAGCTCATCTGCCTGCTCTACCCAGAGCATTCGCGTTGCCTGTTTCGTTCCTTGCAGGAGATTGAGGATTGCTTTCACCGGTTAAAAGATCGGTTAATCCATATTTTAAATGCCACCAAAGCCTGCCGGAAAGCCGATAATCTGGGTGTGGCAGAGACTTTTTTTGCCCAGGTGCCTGCCCTATACGAGACATTGAATACGGATGTAGAAGCCATTGTGATGGGCGATCCTGCTGCCAAAAGCCATTTTGAGGTGATCCGTGCCTACCCGGGTTTTCAGGCTATTGCTTTTTACCGCATTGCCCATGCCTTGCTGAAGCTCGACGTGCCGCTGATCCCCCGCATCCTCACCGAATATGCGCATTCTCAGACAGGCATAGACATTCATCCCGGAGCGGAAATTGACGAGTATTTTTTTATTGACCACGGCACCGGCATTGTGATCGGTGAAACGGCCCGCATTGGTAAATATGTGAAACTCTATCAGGGTGCCACATTGGGAGCCCTGAGCGTGGACAAGAGCATGGCTTCGATAAAACGCCATCCTACGGTGGAAGATCATGTGGTGATTTATTCCGGAGCCACTATCCTGGGAGGTGACACCGTCATCGGCCATCACAGCATCATCGGTGGAAATGTGTGGCTTACCCGCAGCGTACCTCCCGGCTCTATCGTGTATCATACTCCTGAAATCACGGTGGAAGAAGGTATTATTCAACGCTAAACCCTGCGATTCGGATCATTGACCATGGCAACTTTATTGGATACAATCGGAAACACACCGCTGGTAGAGCTCCGGCATCTTTCACCCAACCCCCAGGTAAAAATCTTTGCCAAGCTGGAAGGACATAATCCCGGGGGGAGTGTGAAAGACAGACCGGCTTATTACATGATTAAAAATGCCCTGGCCCGGGGAGATATCCGCCCCGGCATGTCGCTTATCGAGGCTACAAGCGGCAACACCGGCATAGCCCTGGCCATGATTGCCCGCTTGTTTGACCTGCAGATTGAACTGGTGATGCCGGCCAGCTCCACCCGGGAACGGGTGCTTACCATGCAGGCCTTTGGAGCTAAGGTGACCCTGGTGGAAAATATGGAGGTTGCCCGCGACTATGCCGCTGAAAAGGCCGCCACAGGGCAATATTTTGAGCTCAATCAATTTGCTAACCCCGACAATGCCCTGGCTCATTATGAAACCACAGGCCCCGAAATCTGGCGCGATACCGGCCATCAGATTACCCATTTCGTGAGCGCCATGGGCACCACCGGCACCATCATGGGCTGTTCCAGGTTTTTAAAACAACAAAATCCCCAGATCCAGATCGTGGGTTGCCAACCTGCAGAAGGTGCCTGTATCCCCGGCATCCGCAAATGGCCGGAAGCCTATTTGCCTAAAATCTATGACCCGAGGCGGGTTGACCGGCTTATCGAAATCTCCGAGGCCGAAGCCACCCGTATGGCACGCCGACTGGCTGCCGAGGAGGGAATCTTCGCCGGGATGAGTACGGGAGGCGCTGCTGCAGCTGCATGGCGCGTGGCCAATGAAATCCGGCAAGGACTCATCGTGTTTATCGCCTGCGACCGGGGCGACCGCTACCTCTCCAGCCCCCTGTTCGACGCCTCTGCTTAAAAGAAAAGCTATATTTCTCTCGTAAACCTTTTAACTTTATCCGCCAAAAATCACCGGCGGCTATGATTCATCGCTATAAGGGAGAAACCCACTACCTGGTGGCCGTAGATTGCATCATCTTCGGATTCGACGGGGAGACCTTGAAAATTTTGCTTATCCAGCGCGGCTTTGAACCTGAAAGAGGAAAATGGAGCCTGATGGGCGGATTCGTGCAACCCGAAGAAAGCCTCGACGAAGCTGCTAATCGTATCCTGAAAAAACTTACCGGATTGGAAGGGGTTTACCTGGAACAACTGCACGCTTTTGGCGACCCCCATCGTGATCCCGTGGAACGCACCATCAGCATCGCCTACTTTGCCCTCATCGATATCCATAAATACCAAAAACAAATCAGCGAAGAATACCATGCCGAATGGTTCCCGCTGAACCATATTCCTGAATTGATTTTTGATCACATGGAAATGGTGAAACTTGCCCGCCGGCAACTGCGGTACAAGGCTTCTTTGCATCCCATATTATTTGAACTCTTACCCCCTAAATTCACCATCCCTCAACTGCAAAATCTTTATGAGGGCATCTACGATACCACCTTCGACAAGCGCAATTTCAGCCGGAAAGTGCTTTCAACAGGATTGCTGATTAAGCAGCCCGATAAGGATAAATCCAATTCCAAAAAAGGCGCTTTTTACTATAAACTGGATCGCAAAAAATACCGGGCTAATTTTCAGGCTTTTCTGCGCTTTGTGCCTAACCCGGATAAACTGATTGTGTAAGCCTCATTGTTTACTCAACATCATCACATATTCACCGGGGGTCTTTCGGGTGATGCGTTTGAATATCCTGTTGAAATAAGAAAGATTGCTAAAACCCACCTGATAAGCAATTTCACTAAACGTGAATGCTCTTTCAGCCAGCAACCGGCAAGCGTGATGGATTCTCACTTCATTTAAAAAACTTACATAGGTTTTTCGGGTGTGGGTTTTAAAATACCTGCAAAAGGCCTCCACGGAGAGATTAGCCACACGTGCCACCTCCTGCAAGGATATGGGACGATGATATTCCTCCAGCGTAAACCGGATGATATTGCTCATGCGGGTATCCTGATGTTCGTTGATTAACTTTAGCCATCCCCCGTCGGAAATTAACTTCAGCTCTGCCCTATGTTCAAAGATCAGATAGAGCATGTCCAGGATAAACAATGCCCTGCGAAACCCGCTCAACCTGCGCAAGCACACCAGCCGAGTCGCCACCTCCTTGGCTAATGTTCCCTGCAACTGATAAGCCTGATAACACTGATGAAAAAACCGGGCTACCGAAAGCGTATCATTGCTTTTCCAGAATTCCTGTTCCCAGGCTTTCATGTCAATGTACAACGAATACCCGACCGATTGCTTGGTTTTTTGAAGATAATAGATTTCATCGCTTTTGAAAACATGGGGCAATGATGAACCAATGATCAACACATCTCCCGATGAAAATCGCCCCGTATAATCGCCTACAATCAGGTTCCCCCGGCCCTTTTCAATGTAAGTGATTTGCACTTCCGGATGCTGATGCAACTTGTCGTAAAAATGATTCAACCGGTCAATCTGATAATGATAAAACTCTGTCCGGGTTTTAGGAATCTTAAAGGGGACGATGCGCATGCTGGTAGTATAAATATCATTTATCTGACATACAAAATTACACTTTATGCATTGGCAGATATGCCCATGTCAATATTGTACAAAAGATGGTCAATTTTCTGAAAAGGCTGGCTTTGTGTTATCCATACCTTTGTGAGGGTTAACAGTTGAATATCAAAAACAGACGAAATGCACTTCGAATGGAAAGGCGTATTTCCGGCCATTACCACCCAGTTTGGGGAGGATGATCGGCTGGACATGTCCATGTTTGAGAAAAACCTTTCAGCTCAGCTGGAAGCAGGCATTCATGGCGTCATTTTAGGAGGCACCCTGGGTGAGTCGAGCACTTTAGCTAAGGAAGAAAAAGAAGCGTTAATCCGATTTACCCGTGAAAGGGTGGGTGGTCGCTTACCCGTGATATTAAATATTGCCGAGGGCGCCACGCGGGCAGCTATTGCAGAGGCACAGTGGGCCGAACAACTGGGAGTAGACGGGTTGATGTTATTGCCTCCCATGCGCTATCGGGCCGATGATCGGGAAACCGTACAGTTTTTCCGGCAGATAGCCCAGGCAGTGAGCCTGCCCATCATGATTTACAATAACCCTGTGGATTACCGGATCATGGTCACCCTGGAAATGTTCGACCAGCTTGCCGACTGTGAAAACATTCAGGCCGTCAAAGATTCTACGCGTGATGTGACCAATGTCACGAGGATGATTAACCGGTTTGGCGATCGTTACCGCATTTTGTGCGGCGTTGATCCCATAGCCCTGGAAAGCCTGCTGATGGGCGCCAGCGGCTGGGTAGGTGGGTTGGTGAATGCTTTCCCCCGTGAAACCCTGTTGCTTTATCATCTGGCCTGTGCGGGAAAAACTAAACAGGCTCTTGAGCTGCATCGCTGGTTCCTGCCCTTGCTGGAACTGGATCTGAGTCCTAAGCTGGTGCAATACATCAAATTAGCAGCTGCTGTCAAAGGAATCGGTGCAGAATATGTGAGGGCTCCCCGGTTGCCTTTAATAGGCGAAGAAAGAGCACAAATTCTTGCCCTTATTCAAGATGCAATAGCCAAGGAGCCATCCTGGATGCATGATCTTCAGGAATTACGCAAAGCTTCCAACAGGCCGGTTTTGAACCAATAGCCCTCTTGAGTAATTGTTTTTGCTTCATACCCAGAAAACCACAGCTATGCGGTTCCCGGATGCCACCCCAGCAGAAATTGATAAGGTTGCCCAACAGGCGTGGCAGGCATTTTTAGCCTATCGCAACACCTCATGGGCACAACGTGCCCAATTGCTGGATCAGATTGCGGCCACATTGCAGCCTCAGGAAGCAGATTTGATTGCCTTGGCCATGGAAGAAACCCATTTGCCTGCTGAACGGTTAAAAAACGAATTTGCCAGAACCATTTTTCAGCTGCGGCAATATGCCCAAGCTGCAGAAACGGGTAGCTGGATGGAACCACGAATCGACACGGCATCGGCCGATGGCATGCCCGATATCCGGAAAACTTATCTGCCCCTTGGGCCTGTGGCTGTTTTCGGGGCCAGCAATTTCCCCTTTGCTTTTTCCACAGCCGGCGGAGACACCGCCAGTGCCTTGGCTGCCGGATGTACCGTGATCGTAAA
>JADGHY010000234.1 GCA_019683625.1 Thermoflavifilum sp.
GACAGGATATGCTCGGTTAGGCATTTGGCACATCACGGAAGATGAGCATTTTTTTCTGCCTTATTTGCCTCAAATCTTATCTCAGCAAGCCAATAACCCCATTACTCATCCGTATAAACGGCTTCAGCACTTTGCAGGACGATATTTGCTCACCCAAATATGCCCGTCTTTTCCGCTCGAGCAAATTACAGTTTTGCCTTCGCGCAAGCCTGTAGTGCCTGGCCTGAATTATTTTTTTTCCATTGCCCATAGCCGGGATTATGTAGCGGCTATCGTGAGCCAGAAAATGCCTGTGGGGATTGACATTGAGCATAAAAATCCGGTAATCGAGCGGATTGCCGTCAAATTTCTTTCGCCGGAAGAACTGAGCTGGATTGAACAACGCAGGCGATTGCTGCAACTTACGCTATGTTGGGCTGCCAAGGAGGCGATTTATAAATGGTATGGCTTAGGCGGCATAGATTTCCGACGAGATATTCGTTTGTTTCCTTTCAGGGTTGAGCCGCCGGCCTTGATGATAGGGTATTTCAGGCCATTGGAGGTCAGGCTTGAAATTGGTTACGAGGTACAACGGTCGTATTGCATGGCCTGGACTATGGCAGAGAAGCCTTAATACAAAAAGTCCGAATATGGCAAAGATGCACATTATTCAGGGTGACATTACCCGCTTGCAGGTAGATGCGATTGTGAATGCGGCCAACAGCAGCTTGTTAGGTGGGGGAGGCGTAGATGGGGCTATCCATCGGGCGGCTGGGCCCGAATTGCGGGAAGCCTGCAGCAAAATAGGAGGATGTCCGACAGGCGAAGCCCGCATCACGCCCGGCTTTCGGCTTCCGGCTCGTTATGTGATTCATGCTGTAGGACCTGTGTGGCATGGGGGTAAGCGAGGTGAAGCTGATTTGTTGGCTTCCTGTTATCGACAAAGCTTACAATTGGCCGCTGATCATGGTTTGCGGCAGATTGCCTTTCCGGCCATCAGCACGGGAGCCTATGGCTATCCCTTTGATGAAGCCAGCAGGATAGCTATCCGTACAGTACGAGATTGGCTTCAGGCTCACGACAAAATGGAGGAGGTATATTTTGTGTTGTATTCCGATGCGGATTATCAACGCTTTCAGCAAATTTTTCAGGAGGAAACTCAAGGCCGCTGAGCATTTATCTGGCGAATGCGTTGTTCCCATTCGAAAATAGAAAGTGCCTCTTCCACCCGATAGGGTCCTATGGCCAAGCGGCGCAGGGCAAATAGATACGCTCCACATCCCAATCTTTTTCCAAAGTCCCTGGCCAGTGCCCGGATATACGTGCCGCTGCTGCATGCCACCTCCACATGCACAAAGGGCAGATGAATAGATACGATGTCGAAGCGCATGATTTGAATCGTGCGGGGTTCCACCTCCACCATCCGACCTTGCCGGGCATGGCGGTAAAGGGGCACGCCTTGTTTCTTGACAGCCGAATACAGCGGTGGCACCTGCTGTTGTACTCCCAAAAATTGCCGGGCAGTTTCCTGCAAGAGGGCGTCGTTGAGGTATTCGTATGGGCGATGTTCACGGGGTTCTGTTTCCAGGTCATCGCTGGGTGTGGTGGCTCCCAGACGGAAGATGCCGGCATATTGTTTGGGTAAATGTTGCAGGGCGGCTAGGGCACGGGTTTTTTTACCCGTACAGCAGATCAACAGGCCGGTAGCCAGCGGATCGAGTGTGCCACTGTGCCCCACTTTCACATGGGTAAGTTTTTTTAATTTATTGACCACATCGAAGGAGGTCCACCCCAACGGCTTATCGACCAATAGCATTGCTCCTTCTGCAAAAGAATGGGTGTGTGGATTCATTTCCCGTTTCCTCAGATTATTGCCGCAAAAATAGACTTTCGCCGATTCTGTATCTTAGCGCTTTTCGAATTGCTATGGCCCTTGCACACCATCGGGACGAGAAATTGCGTTTTGAGCAACAGGTACTCAATGCTGAGCAGGATCTGTTGCCCTTTATCCAACCTTATTTCCACCCCTCGCCGCTGCGGCGTGTGTTGGAAATAGGCTGTGGAGAAGGAGGTGTGTTGAAACCCTTTCTGCAGCGCGGTTGCCGGGCGGTGGGCGTGGAGCTGGTAGCTTACAGGCTGCAGTTGGCCAAAAGTTTCTTGAAAGATTATCTGGATAACAAGCAGCTTGAGCTATACTGCGAGGATATTTACCAGGTTGAACCCCAAAATTTAGGCTCTGAGGCCTTTCATTTGATTTTGCTCAAAGATGTCATTGAACATATTCCCGATCAGGAGCGCCTTTTGGGCTGGCTAAAGCAATTTCTGCATCCGGAGGGATTGGTATTCATTGGCTTTCCACCCTGGTATATGCCCCATGGCGGGCATCAACAAATTTGTGAACACAAGTGGCTAAGCCTGTGGCCCTATTTGCATCTGTTGCCCGGAAGGCTTTATCCTTCTGTGCTGAAATGGTGCGGAGAGCAGGAGAGCACAATTCAGGAATTAATGCAGGTGAAATCCACGGGCATTTCTATTGAAAGACTGGAGCGCATCATCAGGCGGCAGGGTTACAGGATTATGCGCAAGCAGTTGTATTTAATCAATCCCATTTACCGGTATAAATTTGGGTTAAGGCCTGTTCGGCAATTGCCTGTGATCCGTTCCATTCCGTATGTGCGAGATTTCGTGACCACCTGTGCCTATTATTTGCTGCAGCCTATGCCCTCCCAGCCTTAAGCTGAACATGATGAAGATTAGTCTTCCGGTTGATAAAGCCAGTCGATGCCCTTGCGTTTTATTTTTCGGGCTACGATTTTGTCGATAGGCAAGCTCACGCTTTCTTCAGAAAATTCGGCCCAGGGGATCCATCGGGGCGCGGTGATGTCGGTAGCTCCTTCAGGAATGGGAAAATCGAAAGGCTTCTGGATGGTCTTGGCCACGAAGGGCGATTTAGCCTTCACTACGTAATAAATTGAGATGATTTGGGAATGGTTATCGAAGGCAGAAATTTGAAAAAAGTCGGTGGTATAGAGGTGTTTAACGATATCGATGTCCTGCTGGAGTTCTTCCTGCCATTCGCGCCGGAGGCAGTCCAGTGTACCCTCTCCAAATTCCAGTCCGCCTCCCGGGAATTTGGTGAAGAAATGGCCGCGGATAAATTCATCGCTCACCAGCACCTGATGTTCATCGTTAACCAGCACGCCGTAAATCCGCACATTCAGGAAACTCATGGCAAGTAGCGTTAAAGGGTTTGCAAAAATTCTGTAAACGCCGGGGAGGACAGGTTGATGGTACCGTTGAATACGGGTGTGGCGGGGCCACAGAGCCAGATATCGGTAAAATGCTGGTCATTGATTTTGGTGAACCGCACTTCCAGCCGTCCTCCCCGGGCCTGTACGGGTATTCGGTAGGGGCGGGCTTCATGACCAGCGGCCAGCAAAGCGGCTGCCGTGATGCCCGTACCACAGGCCAATGTTTCATCTTCCACACCCCGTTCGTATGTACGGATCAGCAAGGCATCCTGGCCATATTCAATGAAGTTGACGTTGATGCCTTCCCGTGCAAATCGTTCGCTGTAGCGGATCCTACGT
>JADGHY010000235.1 GCA_019683625.1 Thermoflavifilum sp.
GGCATTGTGGCCGGAAACAATCGTGGTGAGTGCATCATCTGGTTACAGGAAGGTCAACAACGGTTTACCAAGGAGATCACACAAGCCTTAACGTATCGCCCGAATTTAGATGCCTGGATCCGAAAAATCTTTTACAACAAACCTTACTTTCTTATTGTTTCTCAGATGGGCTTGTATCAGCTGCAGATAGGAAAAAAGCCTGTGCAAATTTTCCCGCAATATTATGGATTTAAGGTAGCGGCCCCGATTGACGACAGCACATATTGGTTGGGCACACACGGACATTTGTTTATCTGTCGCTTTCGGCAGCAGCGCTATACCGTCGGTATCGTATATGCAGGTAAAAGAATTACGGCCATTGCACCCGTATCGGATCATGAATGTTATGTGGGCAGCAACGATGGCCTCTATCACTGGCTAAACGGTAAAATGCGTAAGGTGCATTTATCCGGCTATGTGGGTAGTCAGAAGGTGCATGCCTTGGCACGTGATGCAAGAGGATGGATATGGGTGGCCTACGGAGGTGATTCATTGCTTGCTTTTCAACATGATGCTATTAAGCTATTGATGAAGACGGGTGAACATTTTCCGGGAGACATTATCAAGTGTTTGTTGGCAGATGGGGAAATGTTGTGGGTAGGTACAAACAATTGCCTGGGCAAAATTCAACTTGATGTTTCTTCCCCACCAAAAGTGCGAACAACTTTTTTCTCCGTACTTGACGGGCTGGCAGGAGAGCAGGTAAATGATATCCAGCGTTATGGGCAATATTTGTATGTGGCCACTTCTGATGGGGTGAGTTATTTTCCCAAATCATTCACCATTGCAGCAAGGGATATTCCGGTGTACATCATGAACATGTACACGAGCAGGCATCAATTGGCAGATTTGGAAAAACCCATTACCCTTTCTTATCGCGAAAACTATATTCGCTTTGATTTATCGGCTGTAGATTATTCGGGCCTTCCCGAAATCTGGTTCAGATATCGGTTAAATAACCATCACTGGGTATTCAGCCGGAATCCTGTGATTAATTTGTATGAGCTGCCACCAGGCAGATATACGCTTTCTGTTCAGGCCATTCGGAGAGATGGGATGCCATCTGCAAAAATTGCCACAGTATCTTTTGAGATACGAGCTCCGTTTTTTGTAAAGCCTTTGTTCTGGTTTGCTATGGTGTTAGCTGTTTTAGGTGTTTCAGCATACATGCTGTGGCGCATCTACCGGAGAAAACACCGCCAACGCCTCATGCAACTTGAGCAACAGAGAAAAATTACAGAGCTGGAGATGCAAATGTTGCGTGCTCAGATTAATCCGCATTTTATTTTCAACACGTTGAATGCCATAAAACAAATGATGTATGAACATGAGGTAGATCAGGCCAATCATTACCTGGATCAATTCAGCTCTCTGCTTCGGGCAAATCTGTATACGCACCAGGATGATATTATTTCACTGGAACAGGAATTATTATACGTGGAACAATATCTCACTTTGGAGAAATTACGTTTCGGTGACCAGTTTGATTATGAGATTCACACAGATGAATCTATAAACATGTCTTCTGTGCAGGTGCCAGCCATGATGTTGCAGCCTGTTGTAGAGAATGCCATAAAACACGGCATCCGAAAGCAAAAACATGTTCGGGGGAAAATCTATATCCTTGTGCAAATGCAGGGATCCTGTTGCCAGATTCACATATTGGATAATGGCCCCGGTTTTCAGCCACTCACGGCTACAGCAGGAGGGAAAGGGCTTGAAATTACACGCAAACGAGCCGAGTGGCATGGTTTGCAATTTTCCTTATCGAGAATTGTTTGGCAAGATCAGCTGTTTACAGCAGCTATTTTTCAAATACCTTTATCTCATACCCAGATCGTATGTCAGCCTTCATCAGTTGTTACATCGTAGATGATGAATTTCGTAGTGTCAGGCTCGTGGAATCAATGCTAAAACACCACTTCCCTGATGTATATGTGGTAGGAACGCATACGGATGCGCGAGCAGCATTATTGCAACTCAAACAATTTATGCCTGATTTATTATTCCTGGATATTCATATGCCGGAAATGGATGGGTTTGCCCTCTTACAAGCCTGGCCGCAGTACAGGCCGGAAATTATATTTATTACTGCTTATCAGGAATATGCTCTTCAGGCTTTTGATGTATATGCAGCAGGCTATCTTACAAAACCCGTTCAAACGGAGAAATTTATATCCTGTGTGCATCATGCAATAGAACGTATTCAGCTGAAAAAACAAAAAATGCATCATCAGCATGCTCCTTCGTCATCTCCTGTCTCTTCGCTTGAAGATAAAATATTTGTCTCGGTAGGGAAGGAGATGATATCGCTTTACGTGCACGACATTGTGTTTCTGGAAAGCCTGGGTAATTATACCCGGATATACCTCAAAGATCAAGCTCCGATTTTGGTATGTAAACAACTGGGAAAATTTGAACAAGAATTACCTGCATCATCATTTTGCCGGATTCATCACCGCTATCTTGTACAGCTACATCATGTATGTACCTATTTAAACAGTCAACATGCCTATGTGCTCATGAGCAATGGCATGCAGCTACCCATATCAAGAAGGCAGAAAAAGCATTTCCAGACGTTGATCCAACGCTACGCGGGCGTGTAATGTGATTAGCTTGTTGCTGAGAGATTCGTTTGTTTATCGGAGTATTTGGTAACAAGCGATGCTGCCCGGAAATACCGGCGGGGTAAACATGCTTGTAGCTTCTCCAGATATACAATTTCCCGATCCAGTTATACAGAATGCGTCCTGATTGCCTCATGCTTTTCTAAAATTTGCCCAGATAATTGCTTTTCTGAAAACAGCTCTGTATGAAAGCAAGCCATATCTCTTTGTTGACATTAAGATCATGTATTATACCTGCAAAGGCAGTTTTGTTGTTGTTATGCGGGCAGTTTCTCACATTGTTTGTTGATCCCATTCCTGCCATAGCGCAGCAATCGGAGAACTGGAGAGGTATTGAGAAAAAGGACATCAGGTCGGGGCCTATCGTGGTGAAGCCAGGCAACACTGCTAGCATTTCGAACAGGGGAATGATCCTTTACGGAACACCGCTTGGGCATACTACCCAGGTTGCTGATATGCATACCAATGGCTGGATACAACCGGAAGCAGGTATTTCCGCCCCTTTTGCCTGGCTTAGCGGCCATGGAGCCAAGCTTACCAAGGCCGATGCTGCCCGGCAATCATTTTTTGCAAGGCCAATCTGGGCATTAGATCTGCATGCACATCTGTTCTCTTTCTCACCCGTTCATTTGTTGGATGGACATGAGCAGCAGGTAGATAGTTTTGCTGCCACAGAAAATACACAAAAAGATTGGAAGCTTACGGCTATCAACTTGGGTCCATCCTTGCAGTTTGGCAAGGGTGCGGTGGGCCTTAGCTTGCAGGTAGGTCCTTCGTTGGTACTAAATAAGCCCGCTCAGTTTCGCCAAGGTGATCCCACCCAAAATGTATTATATCAGGATTATCGGGTGCCCGAAGATTTCAAAAAACTTCGT
>JADGHY010000236.1 GCA_019683625.1 Thermoflavifilum sp.
GTTTAATCTTGGCACCTTATGTTGGCCACCCAGTTTTCGTTTGCTTTTCAACCACTGATGGAAAGTGCCTTTGGGCACGGGTATCACCACTGGCGGGTGAAGCGCCATATTTTTATATCGTTTGGCTTCATAGTCTGAGTTAATCGATTGAAGGGTTTGATCGAGGATTTCTGTGAAACGAGATAAAGAATCGGGAGGGATTTCAAATTCAATCAGCCATTCATGAGCGCCCACAGATTGTTGGTCAAAGAAAAGCGGTGCAGCGGTATAATCGCTTACCTGTGCGCCCGTATGTCGGCAGGCTTCAGCAATAGCCCTATCGGCATTTTCCACCACCACTTCTTCGCCGAAGGCATTGATAAAGGATTTCGTGCGTCCGGTGACGCGGATCCGGAAGGGTTGCAGGGACACAAATTCAATGGTATCGCCAATCAGATAGCGCCATAATCCGCCATTGGTGCTGATCACTAGTGCATAAGATTGTCCGGTTTCTACTTCCTGCAGGCTCAGTGTTTGAGGGTCATCCTTTCCCAATTCTTCTATGGGCATAAATTCGTAATAGATGCCATGATTTAAAAACAACAACATGCCGGGAGCAGCCTCGCCTGACAGGGTTTCGTCAAATGACGGAGCACACAATTGATCCTGGGCAGCAAAAAATCCTTCTGAAGCGTTGTAGGTTTCCAGATAGTGCATCTGAGCGGAAGGGATAAACTTTTGGAATTGCGCACGGTAGGGAGTAAAGCTCACGCCGCCGTGCATGTATAATTCCAGATTAGGCCATACTTCCAGCAGGTGGTTGGCGCCGGTGATTTCAAATATTTTTTTGATCAATACCAACGTCCATGTGGGCACTCCGGCAATGGAAGTCACATTTTCCTGGATGGTGGTATAAGCCATTCGGTTGATTTTTTCTTCCCATTCGTCCATCAAAGCAATGGAGAGGTCGGGAGTGCGGATGAGTTGGCCATAAAAGGGCATATTTTGCAGCATCACGGCGCTCAGATCACCGTAATAAGAAGCTTCATTGAGTTTATTGACCTGGTGGCTGCCTCCAATCACCAATCCTTTTCCGGTGAGCAGGTCGGAATCGGGGAAATTTTTATAGTAGATGGAAATCACATCTCTGCCGGCGCGGTAATGGCATTCGTGCAGGCTTTCCGAGCTCACAGGGATAAATTTGCTTTTGTCGCTGGTGGTGCCACTCGATTTTGCAAACCATTTGATAGGGGTGTTCCACAGGACGTGCTGTTCACCCTCCATGATGCGGAAGATATAGGGTTTCAGAGATTCGTAGTCATGAACAGGCACCCGTTGTTTGTATTGCTGCAAGTTGGTGATGCGTGAAAACTGATGTTCCCGTCCGAAGACGGTATATTGTGCGGCAGAGAGCAGCTGGCGCAGCCATTGTTGTTGTGCTTCAAAGGGCTTATTGATAAAATATTCAATTCGCCCCCATCGCAGGCGTGCCAGTTGTGATAAAGCAGGACTCAATAATTTTTTCATACTTCACCAAGCGTTGGATATTGATTACCCGATCGGCACCAGCCAGCCAGGCAACACTTCCTCACGATAAAAATTTTGCACATGTATGTGAGCATATCTGTTCATGCTTGTATCATGGATGATGCGGGGAAGCTTCCTGCCGGGCCACTCCGGCGAGATGATCTTTTCGGCGCAACACAAAATTCTGGCCCAAATATACTTTTCTCACCTGTTCATCTGCTGCCAGTTCCTCTGCAGTACCTGATTTCAGGATTTTGCCTTCAAACAGCAGATAAGCCCTATCGGTAATGGACAAGGTTTCCTGTACGTTGTGATCGGTAATCAGGATGCCGATGTTTTTGTATTTCAGCCGGGCCACGATAGATTGGATATCTTCAACAGCAATGGGATCGATGCCGGCAAAAGGTTCATCGAGCAGGATGAATTTGGGATCCACGGCTAACGAACGGGCGATTTCGGTCCGGCGGCGTTCACCTCCGCTTAAGACATTGCCATGGCTTTTGCGGACGTGTTGCAGGTGAAATTCATCCAATAATGCTTCTAATTTTTCTCGCTGGGCTTTCTTGCTGAGCCCCTTCATTTCCAACACGGCCAGGATATTGTCTTCTACACTGAGGTTGCGAAACACGGAGGCTTCCTGGGGCAAGTAGCCGATGCCCATCTGGGCCCGTTTATACATCGGCAGCCGGGTGATATCCTGGTCGTTTAAAAATACCTGTCCTTCATCGGGTTTGATAAGCCCCACCACCATGTAAAAAGTGGTAGTCTTCCCTGCTCCGTTGGGTCCCAGCAGGCCCACGATTTCTCCTTGGGTGACATCAATGGAAACAGCGTTGACAACAGTTCTGTTGCCATAATGCTTGACCAGATTCCGGGTGAAAATTTTTTGCAGCATAGCGTGGAACCAAGCAAAAATAAGAATTTCGAACTTGCTACCTTTGCAAAAATTTCAACCAACCCCCCATGCACGTTACGGAACATATACGAAGAGCCCAGCATACATTAATTTCTTTTGAAATCTTACCTCCTTTAAAAGGCAAAAGCATTGAATCCATTTATCAGCATCTGGATCCGCTGATGGAATTCAAGCCCGCTTATATTAATGTCACCTATCATCGCAGCGAATTCATGTTCAAAAAGAAGCCCGATGGCTCATTTGAAAAGGTAGAGATTCGCAAGCGGCCCGGTACGGTAGGTATCTGTGCAGCCATCATGAATCATTATGGTGTAGATGCCGTGCCCCATCTCATCTGCGGGGGATTTACCAAGGAAGAAACAGAGAATGCTTTGATTGATTTGAATTTTCTGGGGATTGATAATGTATTGCTGTTGCGGGGCGATCCGCCGAAGAACGAAGCCTATTTTGAACCCGAGCCGGGAGGGCATCGCTATGCCGTGGAGCTTATTGAACAGGTGGTGAACATGAATCATGGTATTTACCTGGAAGAAGATTTGATTGATGGAATCAAAACAAATTTTTGCATTGGCGTAGCTGGTTATCCGGAAAAACATTATGAAGCACCAAACCTGGAAACGGATTTATATTATCTGAAACAAAAAATAGACAAGGGAGCACATTATGTGGTGACCCAGATGTTTTTCGATAATGAAAAATATTATGATTTTGTGAAACGCTGCAGGGAAATGGGTATTGATGTGCCAATTATTCCCGGATTGAAACCCATTACCTCACGCAAACAACTATCTATGTTGCCCCGTGTGTTTCATGTGGATATTCCTACCACATTATGCACTGAAGTGATGAAGTGCAAAAGCGATAAGGAAGTAGAACAAGTTGGGCGGGAATGGTTGGTCTATCAATCGCGGGAATTAATCAAATTTGGTGTGCCCGTGCTGCATTATTATACCTTGGGCAAGCCTGAAGTGATTAAAAAAGCACTGGAAGAAATTTTATGAAAAAGGCCGGCTTATGCCGGCCCGGGTGGAGAGGTGAAGGAATTGATTGATGCTGTGAAAATGTTTCCATTGCAAGCAATCCTACATTTCAATACTTTTTATTTAAAGGTATAACC
>JADGHY010000237.1 GCA_019683625.1 Thermoflavifilum sp.
CTATCCAGGATTCCCAGCCCTGAAATAAAATGTGCACATCCACCAGCATGCCCACCCCAATCAAAAAGAAAGGAATAAACAAGGCATTGCCCACAAACTCAAGCCGGTTCATCAGCGGCGAAGTATGCGGAATCAGGCGATTTAAAGCCAGGCCGGCCATAAACGCACCGATGATTGCTTCCACTCCGGCTACTTCAGCCAGAAATCCCGCCAGAAATACCATCCCCAACACAAACATGAAATGGGAAACTTCATCATCGGGTACATGCCTGAAAAACCACCTGCCAATAGGAGGAAAGGTGAAAAATATCAAGGCCACAAACAACACAATGGCCACGCCAAGCTTCAACCAAAAGGATGCGCCAATGCTCCCTTCGGCATATCCGGTTATTACCGCTAAAATCAATAATACCAAGGTATCGGTGATGATCGTGGCCCCCACGGCAATAGCCACCGCTTCATTGCTGATGATCCTTAACCGGCTGGCAATGGGATATGCCACTAAGGTGTGCGTGGAAAACATGCTGGCCACCAGGATGGAACTGATAAGTGACAAATGCAAAATGTGCTCACAGACAACATATCCAATAACAAAAGGGAAAAGAAAAGTAAAGAGGCCAAATAAAATGCTCTTGTGTTGATTTTTTTTAAACTCGTTTAAATTTAATTCTAAGCCAGCTAAAAACATAATGTACAGCAGTCCCACTGTGCCAAATAAATTGATGCTATTTCCTTTTTGCAACAAATCACCTTCCAGAATATTGAACCCATGATGCCCCAGTGCAATGCCCGCCAGAATCAGTCCAATGATGCCCGGAATCCGCAGCTTTTTCATCAACAGCGGCGCCAGCAAAATCACAAACAACACGATGCAAAATACCAGCACCGGATCCTGCAGAGGCAAGCGAAAGCTTATGGCTAACAAGGGAAGGCGCATCTTGGAAAGGATTTGGCTTATGAAATTAGCATACTCTGTTTCGCAAAATAGCAAAATCTTTTCAGCCAATAGTCATATTTACTTGAACTGCAGCAGATTTCAACACGATTTCCTATATTTGCCAGACTCATTGCAATCCAGCTCCATAACCTTTTTTCTATGGAAAAACCCATCACCCATATCCAACCCTATGCCGATGAAGCAGATACGCTTACCGAATGGTTTGAACTGATCGTGTGGAACGATGAGGTGAACACTTTCGATTGGGTCATAGAATCACTGGTTGAAATTTGCCACCACAGCTGGGAACAAGCCACCCAGTGCGCTTATATCATTCATTTCAAAGGAAAATATGCCGTTAAAAAAGGCAGTTATGAAACGCTGCATCCTATGAAGGAAGCTCTGGTGGATAGGGGCATTCAGGCCACACTCTCGGCCGGTGATAAAAAAATATAGCAAAATCACATCAAGCATGGAATATCGGACTTTAGGAAAAACAGACATTCAGTTACCCGTCATCACTTTCGGGGCCTGGGCTATCGGCGGCTGGATGTGGGGCGGTACAGATGTGCGGGCTGCCGAAGAAGCCATTCATGCGGCTTATGACGAAGGCATCACTGCATTCGACACCGCACCAGTATACGGACAAGGGTTGAGTGAAGAAATCCTGGGTAAAGCCCTGCAATCTTATCCGCGCGACCGGGTGCAAATCCTCACCAAATACGGCATGCGCTGGGATCTGGAAAAAGGAGAATTTGCCTTCCTGAGCAAAAACAATGCGGGCAAGGAAATCAAAATCTATAAATATGCTGGTAAAGAAAGCGTGATGAAAGAATGTGAGGATAGCCTACGCCGGCTGAAAACAGATTATATCGACTTATACCAGATTCACTGGCCCGATAGCACCACACCGGTGGAAGAAACCATGGAAGCTGTACAACGATTGATAGAGCAGGGGAAGGTGCGGGCTGCAGGGGTATGCAACTATCCGGTTCCGCTGATGGAACGTGCACTTTCCGTTATTCCACTCGCATCCAATCAGGTGCCCTACAGCATGGTCAGGCGCGATATTGAACAGGATATCGTCCCTTACTGCTTGGCTCATCAGCTGGGTATTTTGGCCTATAGCCCCTTGCAGCGAGGCCTGCTCACCGGCAAATATCAACCCGGTCACGTGTTTCGTGAGGGAGACACCCGACCCGATACACCGTATTTTAAGCCTGAAAATATCAAAAGGATAAATGCCTTCCTGGACAAGATCCGCCCACTGGCTCAGGATAAAGGAGTTACCCTTTCGCAACTGGTGATCCGATGGACGGTACAGCAACCCGGCATCACCGTTGCTCTCGTGGGTGCACGCGATGCCCATCAAGCCAAAGAAAACGCTAAGGCAGGCACATTTACCCTCAGTACCGAAGAATTGCAGAAAATTGAAACGGCATATCAACAACTTAGTTTAGTTTAGCAGAAAAATCGGCTGCACATTTTTTAATTAAAAACAATTGGCGCACATCATGAAAAACGGGTGGAAAGGATGGGGATGGATGCTGGGATTGCTGCTTTCGGTTTCAGCCTCGGCACAACACGGATTCTTGCAACAGCAGCTGCGTTACCCCATGGTTCAGCTGGCCTATACCCATAAAGATTCTTTGTTAAAAGCTGAATTTGCTGCAAAAGGATTGACGTGGCCCCCGCGCTATCTGTACATCCGCTCATTCAAATACGATAGCCAGCTGGAAGTATGGGTAAAATCCACACCCAGCGACACCTTCCGCCTGTTTAAAACTTATCGGATCTGTGCACTCTCCGGCACCATGGGCCCTAAACGCATGCAAGGGGATTATCAGGTACCGGAAGGATTTTACTACGTGAATCATTTTAACCCCCGCAGCAGCTATCATCTCTCGCTCGGACTCAATTATCCCAACACATCCGATTTGCTTTCCATCCAACCCAATAGCGATCCGGGCGGAGACATCTATATCCACGGCAGCTGCGTTTCCCGGGGATGCATTCCGCTGACCGACAGCCAAATTGAAGAATTGTATCTGCTTGCCGTATATGCCCACGACGCAGGACAAGACTTTATTCCCGTGCACATTTTCCCTATCCGCTTTGGCAATCCTAATTCAGAGGCTTATCTCTCGGGCCTGACAGATATTAGCCCCGCTGCTCGACAGCTTTGGAATACCCTTCGCGAAGCCTATTCGTATTTCAACCATACCCATCAACTTCCCGTGATCATGACCGATGCGAAGGGGCAATATGTCATGGCCTATCCGCAGAAAAAACAAATAGACCTCAGCCAGGCAAGCAACAGGGGATAGGAAATCTCAAACCCGTTCCTCGGGAAATACTATTTTCCTCAACATCCACTGATCCGCCAGCAAATTGAATAGCAATAGAGCCTGCTATGCTGTTTTATAAGAAATTATTGCCTGCCTTAGGTTTTATACGAACTTTTCACAGCGAAAAATGGAAAGTGTTAGCCGATGAAGGAGGTTTACTAGGGCAGTTTATTTTGCCATCACAGGAAGATACCCATCACAAACCAAATAGTAACTTAATTGGGCTCTGGGAAGAGAATAGGAAAG
>JADGHY010000238.1 GCA_019683625.1 Thermoflavifilum sp.
AGATGTGGGAAGGGACGATTGGCTTTGGGTGGTGAGTGCCAGAAAGGGCACGCTTTCGCATCAGCCTGCTATGGATCATCTGGGCGACAAGTTGAATAAACATTTTTTAGATCAGAATTTTCTGCTCTTATATCCTGGGCAAAGAATATTTGAAGAACATGAACTAGCCATGCGCATGGATAGTTTATACACGGGAAGCTTCCCCCAGCCCATTGAAAGCCTGGAGCGACTTACGCGCCGGATGCGCAAACTTATCAAACGCAAATCCACTTAACCCATTCGGGTTGCAGATGACGGGAATATTCGCGAAGGATGGCCATTTTGTAAGATAAAACATGTGGGTTTCAGGCGAGCACTCTTCCCCCTCTGGCCAGAAATTGTTGCATGCGGGTTTCAAAATCTTTTTCGTTGAGGGGCTGAACGGCCTTCCGGATGATGGTGGCCCGGAAACCTTGTTCCAGTGCATCCATGGCGGTGTAAAACACACAAATATCACCGGCAAGGCCCGCAAGCGCCACTTCGTCTACACCTTTCTCCCGCAAGTAGCCAGCCAGTCCGGTTGATTTCAGATGACCGTTATCGAAAAAACCACTATAGCTATCAATATCGGGGTCGGTGCCTTTTCGGAAAATGGCTTCCACTTTATCGGTTTGCAACAGAGGAGAAAATTCAGCGCCTGGACTGTTTTGCACACAATGAACGGGCCAAAGTGTTTGTTGCATGCCCTTCCATTCAATGACTTCAAAAGGTTTTCGGCCATGATGGTTTACGGCAAAGCTCATGTGGTTTACCGGATGCCAGTCTTGTGTGGCAATGACCAGCGGATAATCGGCTATTAATTCATTCACTGCCGGGATAATGCTATCCCCGTTTGGAACGGCCAATGCTCCTCCCGGTAAAAAATCCTGCTGAATGTCAACCAATATCAATGCTTGCATAGCCACCTAAAATAACAAATTTTTCTTATTCCTGTCTCGCTTTCAAAGGCAGAAGCACAAAGCTTTTTCAGGCATCAAATGCATGATCCCAGATCAGCTGCCATGTTTTCAGGTATCGTGGTTGCTCCAGGACAGCTGGTATTGCGATCGCAGCTGGTCGCGCAAATGCAATAGCTTTTCACTCAATCCCACCTTATACACGTGCGGGAATTCAAACCGTTTGTATTCAGGTGGCAGTTGTTGCAATCGTTGCCGGGCATAGGCTGCAATCTCGTTCAGGGAAGGGGCTGGTGAAATGCGCTTGCCATGTTTCATCATGGGCAATAAAAGCGGTTCGCGTGGATAACCTTTGATTTTTTTGAATTTTCCGGGTTCAAAAGGATGATACATGACCATGAGTTCATGTTCATTTTCTGTTATGCCTGCAATCACGTCGGCACCGAGAAATGACCCGTCGGCATGCAGCATCCGGAATACCTGTTTTTTCCCGGGCAAATTCATTTTGGTAAGGCTTTCAGATAGTTTGATGGTAGGGGTTTCATGAATCTCACAAAGTTTATATACGCCATCCAGTACGGCATCCGGATGGCCGATAGCCAGTTTAGTGCCCACTCCAAAGATGTCGATAGGGGCCCCTTGCTCGTGCAGGCTGCGGATAAGGTATTCGTCTAATTGATTAGACACGGCAATTTTCATATAACTTAGTCCGGCTTCGTCTAACAGGGCTCTGGCGCGGCGCGAAAGATAAGCCAGATCGCCGCTGTCGAGCCGGATGCCCAGTGCCCGCTTGCCTTCCTGTTCCATTTCCTTTGCCACCGTGATGGCATTGGGAATGCCGCTGTGCAAGGTATCATAGGTATCTACCAGAAAGATGCATCCCTGCGGATGATGCCGTGCAAAGGCCCGAAAAGCCTCCAACTCACTCGCGTAGCTTTGTACAAAAGCATGTGCCATAGTGCCCACCACCGGTATGCCATACCGTTCGCCGGCATATACGTTGCTGGTTGACTGAAATCCGCCAATCACGGCAGCCCTGGCCGTCATGAGGCCTGCCAGTCCCTGTGCCCGTCGGAAGCCAAACTCACTTAACGATTTTTCACCACTGACATATCGGATACGAGCGGCTTTGGTGGCAATCAGCGATTGGAAATTCAGGATGTTCAGCAATAAGGTTTCCAGGATTTGTGCTTCAAGAATAGGCGCTTCAACCCGCACCACTGGCTCATAAGGAAATACCACCTCTCCTTCCCTGCAGGCATATAAGTCGCCGGTGAAATGAAACTGGCGTAGGTAGTCGAGAAAGGCAGGATGCAGGTGCAGTTGTGCTTCCAGAAATTCGATGTCGGTGTCTGAAAAAGTCCAGTTTTCCAATATTTCCATGAGCTCATGCAAGCCGGCAAAGATCACATAACCCCCATCATAAGGCAACTTGCGAAAAAAATAATCGAATACAGCCGGCACGGAATGGCGGTTTTCCAGGAAATAGGCCTGAGCCATCACCAGCTCATACAAATCGGTATAACTACCTGTGACCGAATAGGTGTACATATCAGGAAGGTTCAGTTAGATGCAAAATAAGCCTCTGCAGCTTGTTTGAGTTGTGCTGTGATCTCTTGCAGGGTTTTTCCCGACAGTCTGCTGCGGTGGTGTACATCAATTTGCTGCTGATCCGATGCCACCATCCGCACATACCAATCGCCTGGCAAAGGTAAATCATTCTCATATCGTGGAATCAGATGCATATGCAGATGGGCTATGGATTGGCCGGCTGCTGGCTTTTCCTGAATGGCCCAGTCAAAGGCATCGGTATGAAAATAAGCACACAGAAATTGCATGACGCGCCTGCTGAAATGCATCATCTCTGCAAAAACATCGTCCGGTAAATCAAACAAGCTTTCCACATGTTGTTTGGGAATCACCAACGAATGGCCAGGCACAATGGGAGCCACATTGTAAATAGCTGCAAAACGTGCGCTGGTAGCAAAATATTCCGCCGGTGTTTTCTGGCAAAAAGGACACATCCGGATTTTTTATCAAAAATAATCACTTCACGTTTCCTACCGGTGACAGAAGAAGTTGATAACGATCATACCCATTTGGTGATCCTGATCATCTTTTTCTTGAAACAAAGCGATTAAAATTGCGTATTAAAAATGATCAATGATGAAATCAACACATGATTTGCTTAGCCGCAGTGAATTTCTGAAGCGCACCGGGTGGATGGCTATTGGTGGCAGCATGTTAGGATTGGCCGCCTGCCATGCATCTACCTCAAACCAGGCCTCGGCTGTTTCTGAAGAGCACGCTTCAGGTGCCGCATCATCGTCAACATCAGCAGCGATAGGCGGTGAAGTGGTGGAACATCCCGAACAGCTTCCACGGGTGGCTGCCGATCCGGCCAAATTGCCTCCCCCGCCCGATTACACGGGTCCGCGTACCCATGAGGTACACCTGGTGATTAAAGAAGTGCTGGCAGAATTGAAAAAGGGGGTGATCTTCCGTTTTATGGCCTTCAACGGGCAGGTGCCTGGGCCTATGATTCGCGTGCGCCAGGGAGATACCATTGATTTGTATTTTACCAGCGATGCT
>JADGHY010000239.1 GCA_019683625.1 Thermoflavifilum sp.
GATCAAGACTTTCTCTACCGCCTGATGCCCGATACACACGAAAAAGGCAAAGTGTATCAACATATTGAAATGACGCCATTCGATAAATCTAAATCTTTCTTCAGGGTTGATTTAACCATTGATAAAGCAAAACAACAAATTGTGAAAGCCGAGATATTTGATAAAAGCGGAGTTCACTATGTGTATGCCATTCAACAGTTCACGCCCAATGTAAAAGTACCTGCGCAAATGTTCACTTTCAACCCTAAATCACATCCGGGTGTGAATGTAGTGGATCTAAGAACCTGATCAGTCGTCCAGCAGAGCTGCTAAATGGTATAATTCATATTTGCGATTGGGATATTCACTTTGTGGATAGCATTTAGCTAATTCCCGGATCAGTTTCTGAATAATTTGTTTGTGGGTAAGCGGTTCATAATACCGATCCGTTTCCACGGCATCTATTCGTTTTAAATAGGTTTCAATATCTTTTAAAGAATAAATCTGTCCCTGATTCGGATCAATGAAAAATTGAATGCGGGATTGCAGGGACGCATTTTTCGCATACAACCAGGGGAGATCTTCTGTTTCAAAATAAGCCAATACATATTGTTGGGGAATCTGAACAGCTTTAACCGGTATATCTAACTTTTCACAGAGATATTGATACAAAATACCGATGATGATGGAGCTGCCTTTTTTGCTTTCAATCAGTTGGTGGAGGAAAAAATGATTTTTTTGCCTGTATTGTTTGTCGCTGATTTCAATTCCCTTAATGCCAAAATAACTATAGAGCATGCCATTCATCACATTGATCTGCTCAACGGGTGTAAGATAATTATTCAGTTCCAGCCAGATGTTGCGCTTCAGTTTTTCAACGGATTTAAATACCTGATCATCTGCAAGATCGGGATACTGATATTTATCCACCAGCAAAGCGCCTTTGAGCAAATCATCGGGTTGATGGGCCCAATCTTTCATTTTTGCGAGCAAATCCTGCAGGTGAACCCGATGAATCAACCACTCGATACGTTCCTGAATGGCCTCATTGAGGGTATTTTCCCAGATGGATTCGAGGCTGGGAATGATTTCTTTGCCCAGATGCACAAGCCGATCGGCAACCGTATCGAATACTTCCTGATCCGGATCGTCGAGCAGGTGCAGCAAAGCATTGATTTCTTTCTCATCGGCCATACCTGACAAAGGTAAATTTATTTTTTTGAAGGCGTGTTTCTCCTAGCAGCTCTTTTACTCTTACCTGATGCAGGCGTGGATTGGATAATTTGTTCACATATCTCCAGGCTCAGCTGTTCGGGTTTTTCCTGCCACTCTTTCGGCAAACGGTAATTCTGGTTGCCTTTTTTGAGATAAGGGCCATAAGGGCCTCGCAACACCTGAATATCACTGCCATCAAATTGCTTGATGATTTTTTTATCCGCATCGGCCTGCTTTTCTGAAATCCATGCAGCCACTTCATCCAGCTCCACCGTGTAGGGGTCCATGTCTTTGCGCAAAGCATAAAATTTTCCGTCGTACAAGGCATAAGGCCCATACCGGCCGATGTTAATCACCACTTCTTTGCCTGCTATCTCGCCGATAGTCCGGGGTAATTTAAACAAATCAAGGGCTTCTTCAAGGGTAATGGTTTCGATGCTTTGATCTTTTTTCAGTTTGGCAAATCGGGGCTTTTCCTGCCCGTCGGACTGGCCGATCTGCACCATGGGCCCGTAACGCCCCATACGGGCATAGACCGGCTTTCCGGTTTGGGGATCATCGCCCAGATACCTTTCACCTTTTACCTTTTCGGCAGTTTCAAGTGTTTTCTCCACTTCTCGATGAAAAGGTTTGTAAAACGTGTCAATCATTTGATTCCAGGGCTTTTGACCGCGGGCTATCTCATCAAATTCTTCCTCAATCTTTGCGGTGAATCCATAATCCATGATGTTTTCAAAATACTGGTTCAGAAAATCGGTTACCAGCATGCCCAGGTCGGTGGGAAACAGCTTTCCTTTTTCTGCTCCAGTGATTTCGGTTGCCTGTTGTTCGGTTATTTCCCGATCCTGCAGGCTAAGGATGCGATAAGTACGCGGCGTGCCCTCTTTATCGCGTTTCTCGACGTATTTTCTTTTCTGAATGGTAGAGATAATCGGGGCATAGGTGGAAGGTCTGCCAATACCCAGTTCTTCTAATTTTTTCACCAGGCTGGCTTCGGTGTAGCGGGCCGGTGGCCGGGTAAATTTTTCAATGGCTTGCAGAGAAATCAGATTCAGCAGCTGCCCTTTTTCCATAGGGGGTAGCATGCCGGCCTGTTCCTCATTTTCAGGCTCATCTTCGTCCTTGCCTTCCAGATAGAGTTTCAGAAATCCGTCAAATTTCAGGACTTCACCGGTAGCCATCAATTCAAAGGCTGTAGTGGAAATGCCAATATGGACGATTGTCTTTTCCAGTTGTGCATCGCTCATCTGGCTGGCTACCGTGCGTTTCCAGATGAGTTCATACAGTTTCCGGGTGTCGGCATCTGCAATGGTGGCCACGCGCATATCGGTAGGTCGAATGGCTTCGTGGGCTTCCTGGGCATTTTCATTTTTATTTTTATACACCCGATGTTGATAGTAGGCTTGGCCGTATTGTTCGTGGATAACCTGGCGAATGGCCTCGTGGGCGGTTTCGGAAAGGTTCACCGAATCGGTACGCATGTAAGTAATCTGCCCGTTTTCATAGAGCTTTTGAGCCAGCAGCATGGTTTTAGCCACGGAATAGCCCAGTTTGCGACTGGCTTCTTGTTGCAGGGTGGATGTGGTAAAGGGTGGGGCAGGGCTTCGCTTAGCCGGTTTGACTTCAATATCTGTAACCTGATAGTTGGCTCCCACACAGGCTTGTAAAAAACGACGCGCTTCCTCGGCAGTGGGAATTCTATTTTGTCCATGAGCTTTAAAGTTCAGCATTTTGCCTCGGCCATCGGGAGCAGAAAACAGGGCTTCAACCTGAAAACTGCTCTCGGGAGTAAAAGCCATGATTTCTCGTTCCCGTTCCACGATGAGGCGTACGGCCACGGATTGTACGCGGCCGGCAGAAAGGGCGTTTTTCATGCTCACCTTTCGCCATAGCAGCGGGGAAAGCTCAAAGCCCACCAGGCGGTCAAGCACCCGACGGGCCTGCTGTGCATTCACCAGATTCATGTCGATCGTTCGTGGCTGTTGTACGGCTTTCTCAATGGCAGGCTTGGTGATCTCATGGAAAACGATGCGCTTGGTGGTGAGCGGATCTAATCCCAAAACTTCGGCCAGATGCCAGGAAATAGCTTCTCCTTCCCGATCCTCATCCGTTGCCAGCCATACTTCCTTTGCCTTCTGTGCCAGCTTTTTCAAATCTTCAACAATCTTTTTCTTTTCGGGCGGAATCACATAGATAGGCCGATAATCATGCTCAATATCCACACCCATCTCGTCCTTATCTAAATCACGAATATGGCCAAAACACGACTTAATCTCAAATGCATCACCCAGTATTTTTTGAATCGTCTTGGCTTTCGCCGGTGATTCCACAAT
>JADGHY010000012.1 GCA_019683625.1 Thermoflavifilum sp.
ATTCGAACTCCCATGCCCTTGCGGGCGCTACCACCTCAAAGTAGTGCGTCTACCAGTTCCGCCACCGCCGCATTTGGGAGAGCAAAGATAAGAAAATGGTGTGGAGTTTGGAACGAAAATCATTTGTAGAGGATGATGCGAAAGGTGCTGCCCTTGCCAGGTTCAGAAGATTTTAAAGTAAGCTTGCCCTTGTGATAAGTTTCCACGATACGTTTAGCCAGGGATAACCCCAATCCCCATCCTCGTTTTTTGGTGGTGAAGCCCGGCTTAAAGATTTTTTGCCACAGGTGTTTAGGAATTCCTTTCCCGGTGTCGTGGATGTCAATCCACCATTGGGTGGAATGATCCTGCATGTCAATTTCTATGCGACCCTGGCCTTCAGTGGCATCCAGCGCATTTTTCAATAAATTCTCAATGACCCAGCTGAACAGGGTAGGCGATACCAGGGCCATCATTTCGGTTTCCCCATGGGTGTGGAGCACAAAATGCACTTTTTGGGATGCCCGTTTGCGGATATAATGCATCACGTTATTCACCAGGGCAATCAGATCTGTTTCGATGAGTTCGGGTTCGCTGCCGATTTTGGAAAACCGTTCGGCAATCAGGTTCAGCCGTTCCACGTCTTTTTGGATTTCTGTTGCCAGGGAGGCGGTTTGTTGGGGGTGTTCTTTAAGCATTTCCACCCAGGCCTGCAGCGAGGAAAGCGGAGTACCGAGCTGGTGGGCGGTCTCCTTGGCCAGCCCCACCCAGAGCTGATTCTGGCTGGAGCGGTTGCTGCTGCTGATGGCCATAAACACGATCAGCAAAAAAAGTGCAATCACGGTGAGCTGTACGTAAGGATAGTAGCGGATTTGTTTCAGCAAAATGGAATCGCCGTAATAGAAATAGTTTACTGCTTCCGGGTGTTGCGGGTCATAATGTTCCAGGATGGGCGGATGTTGGGATTTGAACAGCTTCAGCTGGCGGGTAAGATAATCGGGGTCACGCGCAATCTTGGCTGAATCCAGGTTGCGGGAATCGATAATCTGTCCTTTGTTGTTCACCGCAATCACGGGGATGGTGGTATTGTTGGTGATGATTTTAAGTTCCAGATTCAGGTTGTCGCTGGGTGAGGCATTTTGCAGCTGCTGATAAGCTTCCACCCATTCTTCGATGCGGTGTTTTTCTTCGGCCTCCATGTGTTTCACCAGGTTATTGACATACACCACGGTGGTGGCCACAATTAGGGTGGCCAGGAACAGCAGTAGATTTCGCCAGCTGAACAGATGCCGCATACATGCAGGGATATACAACCAAAAATAACAAGATTTATTCCCCGGAACGATCGGGGATAGCCTATGAAATTTCCTTTCTCGAATCAGAGAATCTCTATTTTTGCCGCTAAACCATACGTGCTTGTCGACATCGGATTTGCAAATGCCCGAGGTGGCTGTTGTGATTTTAAGCTGGAATGGGCGCCAGCAACTGGCCAGTTTTCTTCCCTCGGTTTGTCGTTCCACCTATCCTCGCTTGAAGATTTATGTGGCAGATAATGCCTCCACGGATGATACCGTAGCCTTTGTGCGTCGGGAATTTCCTCAGGTGCATTGCATTCAGAACGATCGGAATTATGGTTTTGCAGAAGGGTATAATCAGGCCTTGCGGCAGGTACGGGCTGCATATTATGTGCTGCTCAATCAGGATGTGGAGGTAGAGCCGGGCTGGCTGGAGCCGATGATTGCCCTGATGGAACGCTATCCCCGGCTGGCGGCCTGCCAGCCCAAGTTGCGCAGCTATCAGCAACGTGCATATTTTGAATATGCCGGCGGGGCCGGCGGATGGATAGATGCGCTGGGATATCCCTTTTGCCGGGGCCGCTTGTTTTACACGGTAGAAAAAGATATGCACCAGTACGACGATCCGATGTGTCTTTTCTGGGCCTCTGGTGCAGCCTTATGCATTCGTGCCGAGCTGTTCCATGCTGCTGGTGGCTTTTACGGGGCATTTTTTGCCCACATGGAAGAAATTGATTTATGCTGGCGCCTGCAGCGGATGGGTTATCAGATTGCCTATTGTCCGCAAGCCGTCGTGTATCATCTGGGAGGGGGAAGTTTGCCCCAGGGCAATCCGCAAAAGACTTATCTGAATTACCGGAATAACCTGATGATGATGGCCCGCAACCTCGGCAGGAAAGCGCGTTGGCAGCGCATCCCCATGCGCATGCTGCTGGATTTGCTTTCTATAGTCTATGGCATAGCCCATCGCACACCCGCCGAAATGCTGGCCATTTTAAAGGCCCATCGCGATTTTGTGCGCTGGTATCGCCAAAACCGGCATTCCCTGCCCCGGCACACTTGCCAACCCGGCGAACTGCAGGGTTATTATCCTGGATCCGTGATCTGGCAATATTTTGCCAGAGGCAGAAAATTTTTTTCTGCACTTCCGCTAAAAACCCGGCCCATCACCCTAAATTTGCAGGAGAATTAAATGTCCTTGCCGATGGAACAGGAACTGCATCACGCCCGGCCAAATTACAATGATATCCTTACCAGCCGCACTTCCACTTCCAGGTTTATTTTCTACCTCTACGTAGCCATCATGGTGGCCTTTTTTCTGGGCATGTGCTACGGCCTATACGTGCATCGGTACAAAGGAAAACCCAATGTGGAGATCCCTTCCAGCACGCTCTACAATCCTACTTATAAGTAAAGCAAATTGCCCTTTCAATAGGGAGGGTGGGAGCGCAGAGAATAAATAATTAAACCGATCAGCACCAACACCAAAACCACAGCTAGGATTTTAGCCAGCATCTGGGTATGATCGGGTGGGCCTTGATCCCGGAGGTTTCTCACAGGCAGCGGTTTTATACAAAATTAGCTGCTATTTGCAGAAGGCTTCCTCTGTTTCACTTATTGTTTTGTTAATCTGCCTCAGACTGATACCTGAAAATCCCTTAATGCCTGATTTAGGCTGGTTTTCAGGTCGGTTGAAGGTTTGCGTTTCCCGATAATTAGGGCACAGTTCACCTGGAAGGAGCCCGCGGGGAATTGTTTGGCATAGCTGCCGGGGATCACCACACTTCTGGCCGGTACACGTCCCTGATAGGTGATAGGCTCATCGCCCGTCACGTCGATGATTTTGGTTGACTGGGTCAACACCACATTTGCGCCAAGCACCGCTTCTTTTTCAACGATTACCCCCTCAACCACAATGCAACGGGAGCCGATAAAGCAACCATCTTCAATAATAACCGGTGAAGCCTGAAGAGGCTCCAGCACGCCACCAATGCCCACCCCGCCGCTCAGGTGCACATGTTTCCCGATTTGTGCGCAGGAGCCTACCGTTGCCCAGGTATCTACCATGGTTCCTTCATCCACATAAGCGCCGATATTCACGTAGGAAGGCATCAACACCACCTGAGGGGCCAGATAAGCCCCATACCTGGCTGTGGCCGGAGGTACGGCACGCACACCCATTTGCGCAAAGCCTTTTTTCAGGGGAATTTTGTCGTAAAACTCAAACGGAGCCAGCTCCATGACCTGCATGTGCTGAATGGCAAAATACAAGAGAATGGCTTGCTTTACCCATTCGTGAGTCACCCATCCTTTTTCCTCTCGGCTGGCCACCCGCAGCTGTCCCTGATCCAGCTGGTGGATGACTTCTCGGATAGCATCCGTATAACGGGATTGTTGCAACAGGTTCCGATCGTGCCAGGCTTCCTGAACAAGGGTAGCTAATTCCATGCTATTGTTTTTCGCAAACATACAATCAATCCGGCAATCGGCCGACAGACAGGAACAGGGCGATTTCTTAGCTTTGCCTCCATCGTGAAAACATGTTTGATTATCCAAACCGCTTTTCTCGGCGATGTGGTGCTGGCTACTGCTATTGGGGAAGAACTTCATGCGGCGCATCCCGACTGGCAGCTCGATTTTTTAGTGCGGAAAGGCAACGAATCTCTGTTTGCCCATCATCCCTTTATCCGGAAAATCTGGATCTGGGATAAAACCCATCACAAGTATCGGCATTGGTGGCAACTCTGCCGGCAAATCAGAAGCGCCCGTTATGATGTGGTGATTAATGTGCAGCGCTTTTTTTCCACCGGATTGCTGACTGTTTTATCCGGGGCTGGCTATACCATTGGTTTTGATAAAAATCCTTTGGGTTTTCTTTTTCACCGGGCAGTCCCTCACCGGATTGAACCGGGTATCCACGAAGTAGATCGCAATCACGCGCTTCTGTCGAGTATTTCGCCTTTTACACAGGCCTTCAGGCCAAAATTATATCCCGATGTTTCTGTGCAGCAACGGGTGGCGCAATGGCAGCAAATGCCATACTGTTGCCTGGCACCGGCATCCGTGTGGTTTACCAAACAACTCCCTAAAGAAAAATGGTTGGAATTATTAGATCGGTTTCCAACCGGGCTTCGGGTGTACCTGCTGGGAAGTGTCGGCGATAGGCCACTTTGCGATTGGCTGAAGAAACACACCCGGCATGCGCATGTAGAAAACCTGGCAGGCGAATTAAATCCGCTGGAATCGGCAGCATTGATGGCCGGTGCGCGCATGAATTTTGTAAATGATTCTGCACCTTTGCATCTGGCCTCAGCCGTGAATGCACCCACCGCTGCAGTGTTTTGTTCCACGGTGCCGGCATTTGGCTATGGGCCGCTGGCGGATGTACATTTTATTGTGGAAACACCCGAAACGCTGGCCTGCAGGCCCTGCGGGTTGCATGGCCGGAAATCTTGCCCGAAGAAGCATTTCCGCTGTGCCTGGACTATACCGGTTGAAGCTTTGTTGCATACAATTGATTAAGCGATGACCCAAAAACCCATCTTTCACGACGATGTAGAAGCCTGCCTGAAGGTCTTGCGGCAGGATGGCATTATTTTATATCCCACCGACACCATCTGGGGTATTGGCTGTGATGCCACTTCTGCAGCTGCCGTGCAGCGCATTTATGAGCTCAAGCAAAGGCCGGCCAATAAAAGCATGATTATTTTGTTGGCCGATGAAAAAGATATTTTGCAATACGTTGCCGATCCGCATCCGGCCATATTTGCCTATTTAAAAACAGTCGACCGGCCCACCACCGTGATTTATGAACATGCCCTTCACCTGCCCGACAACTTGGTAAATGCCGATGGCAGCATTGCCATCCGCATTGTCAAGGAACCTTTTTGCCGGCATCTGCTGAAGCGATTCAGGAAGCCGCTGGTCTCCACCTCGGCCAACCTCAGCGGAGGACTTTCCCCGGCTAACTTTCAAGAAGTACCCGATGCCATTAAACAGGGGGTGGATTATGTGGTGCGCTACCGGCAAGATGATCGAACACCGGCCCAACCTTCCCGAATCGTGAAATTCACAGCCGACGGACAGGTGGTGGTGATTCGGCCTTAACAGTCAAGGCATAGAAAGCGCTAATTTTGCCGCCTTTCCATACGGGTATTTCCGGAATCAATATTTAATGTGGATAAAAATATGGCAGTTACCATCCAAACGATTCACTGGCCTGTGGAGCTCAACGAGCAGGAGCGCGCCATCTTTCAGGCAGTAGCCCAGGCTGCTGCCGAGATGGGGATTCCTGCCTATGCTGTAGGCGGCTTTGTGCGCGATAAATTGTTGAAGCGTCCAACACGGGAACTGGACTTTGTTTGTGTGGGCGATAGCATTGCACTGGCAAAAGCCTCGGCCAGTAAGCTTCCGGGTCCGGTGAAGGGGGTGCAGGTGTTCAAAAATTTTGGTACGGCACATTTCGTCTGGCAAGACTATCAGGTTGAGTTCGTAGGTGCCCGGAAGGAAAGTTATCATCCGGATTCGCGGAAGCCTGAGGTGGAACCGGCCACGCTGGAAGAAGATCTGTTGCGGCGTGATTTTACCATCAACGCCCTGGCCATTTCCCTGCAAAGCGAAAATTTTGATGAGTTGCTCGACGCTTTTCAGGGCTGGGAGGATCTGCAGAAGAAAAGAATCCGCACCCCCACCGATCCGGTGATTACCTTTCGGGATGATCCTTTGCGGATGATGCGTGCCATCCGCTTTGCCACCCAACTGCATTTTTCCATTGTCCCCGAAATCATCCAGGCAATTCGCTCAGAAGCCGAACGCATCCGCATCGTATCCCAAGAGCGGATTACCGATGAATTGAACAAAATCCTGATGGCCGAAAAGCCTTCTATTGGCTTCGACTTGTTATTTAAAACCGGCCTGCTGCAGATCATTTTTCCGCAGATGGCAGCCCTGGCAGGCGTGGAAATGATCGACGGCAAAGGGCATAAGGATAATTTTTACCATACCTTGCAGGTCATCGACAATGTGGCTGCCAAGAGCCCCAATCTCTGGCTCCGCTGGGCAGCCCTGCTGCACGACATCGGCAAACCCGCCACAAAACGCTTTGACCCCCAGCAGGGATGGACTTTTCATGGCCATGAAGTGGTAGGAGCCCGGATGGTGCCCAAAATCTTTGCCCAGCTGCGATTGCCTACCCATCAGCCCATGGAATACGTGAAAAAGCTGGTATTGTTGCACCTGCGACCCATAAGCCTCACCAAGGAAAATATCACCGACTCAGCTATTCGCAGGTTGTTGTTTGAAGCCGGCGACGACCTGGAAGATCTGATGCTGCTTTGCGAGGCCGACATTACCTCCCGCAACGCCCAAAAGGTGAAACGATATCTGCAGAACTTTGCCCTCGTGCGTAAGCGGCTTCAGGAAGTAGAAGAAAAGGACCGCATCCGCAACTGGCAGCCGCCCATCACCGGCGAAATGATCATGGAACGGTTTAAATTACCGCCATGCAAGCTGGTGGGCGACATCAAAAATGCCATCCGGGAGGCCATCTTGGATGGAAAAATTAAAAATGATTTCCAAGAAGCCTGGGAATATATGATCCAGGTAGCCAGAGAACTGCATGTTCCGAATGTTGACTAACTTGCATATTTTCTGCTGAGCCCTTTAAACCGTGTGTTATGGCAGTCTTTCGTTTTCGGGTGTATTGGGAAGAAGATGATAGCATATATCGGGATGTACTTATCAAGTCCGATCAAACTTTTGCAGACTTTCATCGGGCCATTCTTTCGGCTTTTGATTTTGATCAGATTCACGATGCCGTCTTTTATCGCAGCAACGATAACTGGCAGCGGGGTCGGGAGATTGTGCTGAAAAAAGATGATCGTCCTCATCAGGTGGAACCCTTGCTGATGGCCGATACTCCTTTGAGTGCCGCCGTACGCAATACCAATCAGAAGTTTGTGTACGTGTATGATTTTCAAAAAAACTGGACTTTTCACATCGAGTTGATCCAGGTCATGAGCCAGGAGAATAAAAAATTAACCTATCCCTATTGTGCCCGAAAGGAAGGCCTTGCCCCGAGCCAATATGAAAATAAGCTTCCGGGCAACGACAAGCTAATGGAAATGGAGGAGAAATATGACCTGCACGGAGATGATTTTTCTCCCGAGGGCTTTGGGGAGGAAGGCGAAGCAGATGAGGATACGGCAGACGATGAATCCTTCTAAAATAGCCATTGTGATCGTCGGGCCTACGGCATCCGGGAAAACGGCACTGGCACTCTCTTTGGCGCGTCATTTTCAAACCAGCATCATCTCGGCCGACTCCCGACAGTGTTATCGGGAACTGAATATCGGCACAGCTAAGCCTTCTGCTGCTGAACTGGCCGAGATAAAACATTATTTCATCAATTCCCACAGCATCCAGGAAACCGTCAATGCTGCCGTTTTTGAAAAATTAGCCCTGGAATATGCGGCCGAAATATTTCAGCAGGCTCAGGTAGCCATCGTATGTGGTGGCACGGGCTTGTATGTAAAAGCTTTTTGCGAAGGACTAGATCAGATTCCGCCCATACCTGCTGAAGTACGGGAAAAGCTTCGGAGTGCCTATGCTGCCCAGGGGCTCGCCTGGCTCCAGGAAGAAGTGCAAAGAAAAGATCCTGATTTTTACCGACAAGCAGATATCCGTAATCCCCATCGCTTGCTGCGGGCATTGGAGGTATGGGAAACCACGGGGCGGTCAATCCTGCATTTTCAGCAACAGCTACCGCATCCTCGGCCCTTTCGCATCCTGACTATTGGCATTCAGCTGCCGAGGCACATCTTACATCAGCGTATTGCAGCACGGGTTGAGCAAATGGTGGCTGCCGGACTATTTGAAGAGGCTGCTGCCCTTTGGCCGTTTCGCTTCCATCCGGCCCTGCAAACTGTCGGCTACCAGGAGATCTTTGCCTGGATGGACGGCAAATACAGCAGGGAAGAAGCTATCCGGCAAATCATTTTCCACACCCGCCAATACGCCCGAAGGCAGCTCACATGGTTCCGGCGCGATGCCCGCATCTGGTGGATAGAAGGCCCCGATGAGGCCAAGGTTCTGCCCCTGTTGGAACAAAAAATATCAGATCTTGAAACCTAAGGTGAGCACAAACTGCCCCTGCTGGGCCTTCCAGGTAGCTGGTGCAGGAGAAGGCACATTTAAGCTATTGGGTTGAATCACATAATAAGGCTGGTTTTGATCCTTCCAGTTGCTGAATACATAGGTGAGATCCAGATAAAATCCTTTGTTCCGATATCCTAATCCACCACTATAGCTGTATTGCGCAGCGTTCACATTTTGGCTGGCTGGAGCATACGGATTCCCGTAGTAGGCAAAGCCGGCCCTTACTGCCCAGATATCCCATTTGAGCTCGGCTCCAAGCCGAATGTTGGAAGCACCTTGATAGAGCTGGGTAATGTTCTGGTTAACCTTGTTTTGCTGGGCAATATCAGAACTATACGATTGATCAAAACGGAAATGCGCTTTGCGGTAATTTACCCATTCATAGTCGGCTGTGATAAAGCCTTTCAGGCTTTGCGGATCGGGATTGGCTAAACCAAATACATAGCTGGCACTGCCCAGCAAATGCATCGGCGTGGTCAGGTTATAGGCATAATCACCGGTATAGCCTCCTGTAACATCGGCTGTTGTTGCCGTCACAATGCCCTGATCTTTGGTGTCGGTGGTTACCGTGGTGTAATAACTATCGTGCATGGAATAATACGAAGGGGTTTGCACCGATACCCCTACACGCAAGCTGCTCACTGGGGCATAAATGATTCCCAGAGTGCCACTAATTCCTACCCCGGTGGTTTTTAAGTAGTTAAATACATCATATTTATTGAGAGGAGAATTGGCATCACCCGGATTGGATTCCTCAAAGGTTTCCCTACGCTCATAGGCAATAGAAGGAATGTTGAGCGCAGCACCAATGAAAAATTTATCTTCATAATTTCCGGCAGCAGAAAGGCTGAACACGTTTAATCCGCCATTGGTGAGCAAGGTTTTCGATTGCTGAAGGGCATAGCCATCGGCTATGATTTCGCTGGGCAGGCTGCTCCAGCCGGCGAATTGGTTGCTGTTATTGTAAACGGGCCCGATGAGTCCTGCCTTTACCGATTCGCTGATGCCAAAAGGATAGTTGGTCTCTGCGGTTTGTACATCCATAACCTGGTCATTGGCCAGCGTAATCAGGTAATTGTCGGAATAAGAAGAGTAGGTATTCGCAGGGGTGTTGATTTTTCCTTGATAATATAAAGCCTGGTTGAAATCGGCTATCCGGTTTTCGCCCACGCCAAAGGTGATATTCTTCCAATGGCTGGATCGTCGGCTGTTGCTGGCCAGTATTAACGTGAGGTTTTGCAGGGCGAGCTGATTTTTGCTATCGCTGGCCGATGTCTGATAATACTGGGCATCTGTATTGATGCTGTGGAGAAGCGGGGTAATGGATAGGTCGTTGGTTTTGAAGAATCCGATACCTGCCGGATTCACCCAAATATCCGAAGCATCGCCGCCCAGGGAGCCGGCAGCGCCTCCGATGGCCATGGTGCGTGCGTTTCCGCCACTAGTGGTCCGGCTGTAGCGGAGTGCGTCGGTTTCATCCTGAGCCTTTACCTGCAAAAAACCCATGGTTAAGGCGCAGGCCAGTAACATCATCTTTTTCATGTGAATGGTTTTCTTGCAAAATCAAAAATAGGCCTTCTTTGCGCAGCAAAGGCAACAGAAAGGCTTCTAGCGTAAAGTTCCAAGTTTCATTCCAGATTTTAGTGGCCACCACGTGGGCTGAAGGTACGGGCGGGAGCTGCATTCTCTACCGGAGCGCTTCGGAACACCGGTGCAGGTGCAGAAAAAGTCCGGGGTTCAAAGCTGCGGTCAGGAGCTGGCTGAAACCTGGGGGCGGAGTTGTTATCGTTTGCCCGGAACATGCGAAACATGCCACCGCGGTTATTGGAAGGCATATTCACGGGATGTTCGTCGGGCCGTTGAATGAATACCCGCCTGCTGCGAGTTGGCGAAATATTGGAGGCAGGAGTTTCTTGCTGGGGCGTAGTAAACACCCGGCGATTATCAGATGGAGTTAGGGGTGAAGAAGTACCGGTGTTGGGTTGGCGGTAAAACACCCGGGGAGCAGCGGTGTTTACGGTGCCACTGCTGGTTTCGGATGCCGTGCCCATCACGCTCGAGCGGGCTTCGTAATTCACCCGCGGAGCATACGTAGTGGCCGGACGTGGATTGAGAATGTATTTTCCTCCTATACCCCCAAGATAATAGCCATACGGCAATCCATACCAGTAATAGGGCGTATACCAAAGAGAAGGCGAGTACCAGGCATAATAGCCGGGATACCAGGGGTTCCAATAGAACGGGGAATAGAAGTTTCCGAAGCTCAGGCTCCAGTAAAACGAAGAACCCCAACCCGGTGCATAAGCAAAATAAGGGTTAAAGGCATAAGAGGGATAGAAAATAAAGGGATCGTAGAAATAATTCGGGTCGTTGAACATCCGAAGCCGCTGGGTGTACGTGAGCCCGCCATTGTCCTGGTCGTCATAGACAATATAATGATCTCCGTTTTCGGTGTTAACGGCATCGGATGAGGTAGAGTTAGAAGACGCCTCAGCTACGGCCTGCTGGGTTTGTGCAGGCGAATAGTACACGTCGTCGGGCGTTTGCCCGGTACGATAAGCTGTGGCACATCCGCCCAGCAGAAGGCCCAGCCCAAGCAGCATATATGTGAACGATTTCATGATCAGCCAGTTTTATGGAAACAGTTACTAACCAAAGTTACTGAAATTATGACAAGATTCGCACCAAAAGGTTTATCATGCTCTACAATAAAAAGATGAATAGCCTGCAAGCTTTCCACACAGCTACGTGATGGCGCGATGCAGATTTTTCGTTTTCTTTGTGGTTTTTCTGAAAGGTAAAGTTCACCGGTTATGAGTAAAGCCATTACTCCGCGTGCTCAGGATTATGCACAATGGTATAATGATCTGGTCATCAAAAGTGGATTAGCAGATTATTCAGCCGTTCGGGGTTGTATGGTGATAAAGCCTTATGGTTATGCCCTGTGGGAGAATATGCAGGCAGCACTGGATCGTATGTTTAAAGAAACGGGGCATCAGAATGCTTATTTCCCGTTGTTTATTCCCAAGAGTTTCCTGAGCCGTGAAGCTGCTCATGTGGAAGGGTTTGCCAAGGAATGTGCCGTGGTTACCCATTACCGGTTAAAAAATGATCCGGCTGGCGGGGGGGTTATCGTCGATCCCGAAGCAGCACTGGAAGAGGAGCTTATTGTGCGTCCTACTTCGGAAACCATCATCTGGAACACTTATAAAACCTGGATCCAGTCTTACCGAGATTTGCCCATCCTGATTAATCAGTGGGCCAATGTGGTCAGGTGGGAGATGCGTACCCGCCTGTTCCTGCGCACGGCCGAATTTCTCTGGCAGGAAGGGCACACGGCACATGCCACGGCCGAAGAGGCCATGGAAGAGGCCCGCAGGATGCTGGAAGTGTATACCCATTTTGCCGAGTCGTGGATGGCTTTGCCGGTTATCCGGGGCGTGAAATCGCCAGCTGAACGTTTTGCCGGAGCCGTGGAAACTTTTTGTATCGAAGCCTTGATGCAGGACGGTAAGGCGCTTCAGGCCGGCACCTCGCATTTTCTCGGGCAGAATTTTGCCAAGGCATTCGACGTACAATTTTTAAACAAAAACAATGAACAGGAATATGTATGGGCCACATCCTGGGGAGTTTCTACCCGGCTCATCGGGGCACTGGTCATGGCTCATAGTGATGATGATGGCTTGAAACTTCCGCCCAAGCTGGCTCCTGTTCAGGTGATTATCATTCCCGTGTATAAAAATGAAGCACAAAGAGAGGCCGTCCATGCCCAGGCGTTGGAATGGACAGAAAAACTGAAAAAAGCCGGTTTCCGCGTGCAATATGATGATGCCGATCACGTGCGTCCGGGCTGGAAATACGCTGAATACGAACTAAAAGGCGTACCCCTCAGGCTTTCCCTCGGCGAACGGGAAATTCAGCAACAACAGGTGGAGGCCGTGCGCCGCGATACCCGTGAAAAAATCTATCTGCCCTTCGACCAGCTTCCCGAAAAAATAGGTCAGCTGTTGGACGATATCCAGCAGACCCTGTTTCAACAAGCTAAAACCTTTCGGGATCAACACATTACACCTGTAAACAACTGGGACGAATTTCTTCAGGTGCTCGATGAGCCTGGAGGTTTTGTATATGCCCACTGGGATGGTACTCCTGAGACAGAAACCCGCATCAAAGAGCTTTCAAAGGCTACCATCCGCTGTATTCCCTTTGAGGAACAGCTTCCTCATGATGGCCCGGGCAAATGCATACTCACGGGCAAGCCCTCGGCACGCAGGGTATTGTTTGCCAGAGCCTATTAGCCCTGCCTTGTCCAAACAGGAGTAACAGCATAAAAAGAGATTACAAATTATCGTTATTTTGTATTTTTACCTTCAGGTAAAAAGTAGGGATTTATTTTTAACCCCAACCCCATTTTTTATTCAAATAACAACACCTGTTCCATGAACCCCGTCATCAAAGCTATGATTGTGGAGGATGAGCAAAAAAATATTGACATCCTCAAAAATATCCTAGAAAAATATTGTGAAGAGGTGGAGCTGGTGGGCTCAGCTACTTCTGTGGAGGAAGCTGAGGCCTTGTTGGAAGAAGTGGAACCCGATGTATTGTTTCTGGACATTGAGATGCCCCCTCACAAAGGATTTGAGTTACTGGAAAAAATAGATCGTCCCAAATTCGATGTAGTATTTATTACTGCGTATGAAGAATATGCCCTTACGGCCATTAAATTTTCCGCCCTGGATTATCTGCTCAAACCCATTAAGGTGGGAGAAGTGAAACAGGCATTGGACAAGGTGAGGGAAAGAAAAGAAAAAAATATTCGCAGCACTGCACCTACCAGTTATTTAAAGGATTATTTGAGGAATAGCGGAACGGGTCTTACCAAAATTGTGATCCCCGTCAATGATGGATACAATATCATTGACCTGAAAGATATTGTGTATTGCGAGGCGCTCGACAGCTACACCCGGGTGAAGCTAACCAATGGCACCCAACATGTGGTTTCCAAGTCGCTGAAAGAATATGAAGAAATGCTGGAAGATAAGGGCTTTTATCGGGTGCATAAATCGTATCTGATCAATGTCAATCATATCGTTAAAATCATCAAAGGCGTAGGTGCAGCCGTAATCATGTCGGACAAGCAAAACATTCCTATTTCCAACCGCAAGAAAAATGAGTTCTTCGATTATCTGCGCACCATTATGAACATTTGATTAGGCTGCAGTTGTTGCTTTATTCTTCATCCTCGATGTCGTAGTAAAAGATGCCATCAACACCCGGATAGATGCCTTCCATTTGGATATGATGGCCCGCGTTCTGCACCAGCTTTTCCAGTTCGCTCACCGATTTCACGGGATAACCGTTGATGCGGATAATCACAAATCCTTCGCGCATATTGGTTTGGGCTTTGATGAGTCCCTCACCGATATTGCCCACTATGACGCCGCCTGGGACGCCCAGCTGATTGGCCTGATTTTTACTGAGTGTCATGAATTCAGCACCCAGCTTATCCAGTGCGGAATTGCGGATGATGCCCGTGCCTCCTTCCCGGTTGCGGAGTGTAACCACCACATCTCTTTCTTTTCCGTCGCGGATGAAGCTTACGTTGATTTTATCTCCGGGCCGGAAACCGGCAATTTTTTCCATGAGCTCTGAGCTGGAATTGACGGGCTCACCATTGATGGCTGTGATCACGTCTCCGGCTTTGATGCCCGCTGCGGCAGCACCTCCATCAGGATCTACGCCGGCAATGACCACACCTTTCCCATAAGGATTATTATTGTTAAGCGAAGCCTGGGTGAAATTCACGTCGCTGCGGTAGAGCTGTACGCCTAAAAAAGCCCGTTGAACCGTGCCATAGGTAAGAATATCATTCACTACTTTTTTCACGATGTTCACCGGAATCGCATAAGCATAGCCTGCATAGGAACCCGTAGGAGAGGCAATGGCAGCAAGAATGCCGATGAGTTGGCCATCTGTATTCACCAGTGGTCCTCCGCTGTTGCCCGGATTCACGGCAGCATCGGTTTGGATATAAGCATCCACCGGATAGGAACCTTGGTGGTTCACATCAATTTCACGAGAAGTGGCGCTTACGATACCTGCCGTAACCGTGGTTTCCAGGTCGAGCGGATAGCCGGCTGCCAGCACCCATTGTCCGACCTTCACATTGTCCGAATTGCCATACATGAGATAGGGAAGGTTGTGCGCATCAATTTTCAACACAGCTAAGTCGGTATTAGGATCGTGCCCGACCACCTTGGCGGTATAGCTTTTCCCATTGTAAAGCGTGACCACAATTTTGCTGGCTCCGGAAATCACATGATTACAGGTGACGATGTAGCCATTATCCGAAATAATCACACCGGAACCTGATGCCATTTGTCCCGGAATATAATAACGTTGGCCGCCGCCGAAAAAGTTGAATGGGTCGAAGATATCGCCCGGCCGGGTTACCTCTTTGGGGGGTATGGTGGTTTTAATATGTACAGCCGTAGGAATGACAATGCTTGCAGCCTGTTCAAAATCAGTCGGCGCACTGTTGGCATGTGCACCCGTGATGTTGGAAGCCAGGCGAACATAATTGATTGGTAAGTTTTGGCTTCCATTCTGATAAGGTCCAGGAAGTTGATCTACATAGCGGGAATACACCCACAAGGTACCTAAGCTGGCAGCGATGCTGATGAAGATGGTGAGCAAAATGTGCCGTATTTTCATGTTGATTTGTTTTAAGTAAAATGGTACAAACAATATACCTGATACACAAAATTACAGGCCGTATAAAGCTTGAAGGGATGGATAGCGAAGGGTTTAACAATAATTTATTGCAATAGTTAAATGCGGGTTAAAGCAATTCCGACAATTTATCGTGTCTGTAAAAATTGTCCTGTCTGTAAAGCTGTCAGCTCAGGGAAAGCAAAAACTCTAATGTGTTTATCCCATCGGCGTAATCGCTGAGGCTTGGGAATTGAGCTTTTCCAAAAGGGAGCCATTCGTTGCCCACCAGGCACTGAATAGCCGGGGAGGCTTGCAAGGTTTGGGCAAGCTTTTCAGGATTGTCGTAAGTTTCGTAAAGGATTACACTCACGGGTGAAAACAAAGCTTCATCGGGCTTTAAAATGATATGTCCGAGCACCTCATGTGGCTGATGGTTTAGCAAGTAAGCCGAAAGGTAATAGTCGAAATTATGCCGATAAGGCCTATGATCCATAAAATAAGCATAGGCTTGAAGAGCATGGCCAAGTGCCTGGAAGTCGTAGCCGGGAGGCACATAAAGTTTAGTCACGTTGCGGCATCCCAGTCCAAAATAGGTGCAAATATCTTTGGCCAGCAGTTGCAGTTCGGCGGCAGACTCATTGCCGTGCAGGATGGCCACGGACGTGCGATTGTGGCGGATGATGTGGGGATATTTGCCAAAATAGTATTCAAAATAACGGGAAGTGTTCTGGCTGCCCGTGGCTATATAAGCATCGCATCCTCGCAGCAACTCAGCATCGTGAATCCTCAGGTTTTCACCCGCCCATTCTTTTAATTTTTCTACCAGAAAAGGAATCAGCACCCGATCGCGGGATGCATATTTGATCCACAGTTCATGCCCGCTTAACCATCCGCAAAGCAGGTCATGAAAGCCCACCATGGGGATGTTGCCCGCCATCACCAACCCGATTTTTCGGGGAGACATGGATTGGGAAAGGAGGGATGTATAAGGCTGCAGCCATTCCTGCAGTTTTTCGGCATTCAGATAAGCCTCAGCAATATGGTGAACAGCCAGATCGATAAATTCAGGGGTAAACCAAGGATTTTCCTGTGAGGCTCGTTCCCGGGCATGCATCCATGCCGCATCATGGGAAAGCATGTAATCTCCCAGCTTTTGCAACAGATCAATTTTTTTATCCAGCACCATGACATGTATTTGTCAAAATCAACACGCAATATTTTTGAAAATTTATGCTTTCTTTGCGTGAACACTTATTTTTGTTGCAAATTAAAAACTGGTTTTTATAAAACAGGATTTCCGATGGCACTTAAGATCACAGAAGAATGCATCAATTGCGGGGCTTGTGAGCCCGAATGCCCGAACAATGCTATTTATGAAGGCGGTGTGGAATGGGCTATTGCCGATGGTACTTCCGTTAAGGGGCCATATACCCTGCTGGATGGTACCGTGGTAGATGCGGAACAACGCAATCCGCCCATCAGTGTGGATACCTATTATATTGTTCCCCATAAATGTACCGAATGCCAGGGATTTCATGAAGAGCCACAATGTGCAGCCGTTTGTCCGGTAGATTGTTGTGTGCCGGATGAATTGTACCGCGAATCTGTGGAAGAATTGCTGGCCAAGAAAGAACGTTTGCATCTGTAACTGGCCAATTGTAATGTTTTGAGCCGTTCCTTCAACCGGAGGAGCGGCTTTTCTTTGTCTGTTCCTTCGCACATCATCCTCAGAAAATTACGATATTGCAAACGGCATGCAATTTCCTCGCAGAATAGGCATTTTTGGATCCACAGGGTCAATTGGCACCCAGGCCCTGGAAGTGATTGTTGCTCATCCAGACTTGTTTAAGGTGACTGTGCTCACCGCCTGGAAGAATGCCGATCTGCTCATTCAGCAAGCCATCCGGTTTCATCCACAATTGGTTGTCATTGGAGATGAGCAATGCTATGCTACGGTAAAGAATGCATTGCAGCAAAGAGGCATTCGGGTGCTGGCGGGGGTAAAAGGCCTGGAAGAAGCTGCAGCCGAAGACATCTATGATATTCATATAGCCGCTATCGTAGGGTTTGCCGGCCTGAAACCTACCCTTTCGGCCATTCAAAACGGAAAGACGATTGCCCTGGCCAATAAGGAAACCCTGGTAGTAGCCGGCGAATGGGTAATGGAGGCTGTAAAGCACCATCAAGCCCGTATCATTCCGGTGGATTCCGAGCACTCGGCTATTTTTCAATGTTTGGAAGGAGAACAGCATAACCGAATCGAAAAAATTATCCTTACTGCTTCCGGAGGGCCGTTTCTGGGAAAGAAGCCCAATTTTCTGGTGAATGTGAAAAAAGACCATGCCCTTCAGCATCCCAATTGGCGAATGGGCGAAAAGATAACGATCGACTCCTCATCGTTGATGAACAAAGGGCTGGAAATGATTGAGGCCCGATGGTTATTTAACCTTCAGCCCGATCAGATCGAAGTAGTGATTCATCCGCAGTCGGTCATACATTCCCTGATTCAGTTTGAAGATGGTTCCCTGAAGGCACAACTGGGTTTACCCGACATGAAATTGCCCATTCAATATGCACTGAGCTATCCCCATCGGATTGCCAACAATTTCCCGCGCTTTTCTTTCAAACAGTATCCATCCCTGAGTTTTGAAGCACCTGATACGAAAACATTTCGTAATCTTGCCATAGCCATGGAAGTGTTGCGCAAGGGAGGCAATGCAGCCTGTGTGATGAATGCAGCCAATGAAGAAGCAGTATGGGCTTTTCTGAAAAACAAGATTGGTTTTTTAGATATGTCTGATGTGATTGAACAAACCCTCGAAAAAGTTTCTTTTATCCCACATCCCAACCTGGCGGAATACGAAGAAAGTGACCGGCTGGCCCGCCGCTATGCCCAGCTGCTTATTGACAAAATCCAAAGCCGTAGCTAACATAACCTGATTGGAGATGACCACCGCACAAATATTCATTAAAGTTGCTCAGCTCATGTTATCCTTGTCCATCTTAGTGATCTGGCATGAGCTGGGGCATTTTATTCCTGCAAAATGGTTTAAGACACGGGTAGAAAAATTTTATTTGTTTTTCAATCCCTGGTTTTCATTATTTAAGTTCAAGAAGGGGGATACCGAATATGGCATAGGCTGGTTACCCCTAGGAGGCTACGTGAAAATAGCGGGGATGGTTGACGAGAGCATGGACAAGGCTCAGCTGCAAAGGCCCCCTCAACCCTGGGAGTTTCGTTCTAAGCCTGCCTGGCAGCGGCTGATCATCATGGTAGGGGGCGTGACCATGAATGTGCTGCTGGCTTTCATCATCTATGTGGCCATGCTATGGGTTTGGGGGGAAACCTATCTGCCTCCGCAAAACCTGAGCTATGGCTTATCCACAGGCCCCCTTGCCGAACAAATTGGCCTGAAGGATGGTGATAAAATTGTGGCTGTTGATGGTAAGCCTGTAGAGAATGTATCGTCAATCCCTTATCAAATTATCGTGAACCAAGCCCATAGCTTGCAGGTTGATCGGGAAGGTGTGCAGATCAGCTTACCTGTGCCGCCAGGCTTCATTGAGCAACTGGTGAAAAGCAAGGGTCAGGGATTTGTGACGGTGCGTATGCCAGTGATTGTCGACACGGTGTTACCCTCGGCACAATTCCTTGAGGGGCGGCTGGAAAAAGGCGACCGGGTGATTTCTCTCAATGGCCATCCCACACCTTTTGATCAGGAGTTTCAGGAAGTGGAAAAGGGCATGCGCAATACGGTGGTAACCCTTGGCGTGTTGCGCCACGGCCATGATACGGTGTATGTGAAGGCACGGATCAACGACCAGGGTCTGATTGGCTTTGGCAAAAGGCCTCCGGAAAAGATTTTCCATTTTGAAACCCGTCATTATTCCTTCCTGGCTTCCATTCCGGCAGGCATCCAAAAAGGCATTTCCAGCATTGGCAGTTATCTGCAACAGCTAAAACTTATTTTCTTTTCCAAGGAAGTCAAAACTTCTGATTCGTTGGGAGGTTTTATCACCATTGGCAGCCTGTTCCCGGCGTATTGGGACTGGCAAGCATTCTGGAGTATGACGGCATTTTTATCTATCATCCTGGCCGTGATGAACATCCTGCCCA